>WGEI01000001.1 GCA_015492875.1 Anaerolineae bacterium
CCAGAGAGGAATACCCGCCCGCGCAAGAAATTCGACGAATGTTCGGTGAGGACTGTTGGGATGGTATGCGCTTGGCCCAGTTTTGCCGCCATATAGCCGCTGTAAAAAATGTTATGCGCATGAATGATGTCTGGCCGCCCCTCTTCCTTTATATACTGTTCAAACGCTTCTATGCCCGCGTGACGATGGAGTGCAGCGGTAATTTGGGGGAAAACGCGCGGAAACCAGCCGCGATGCATACGGTAAACGGGTATGCCCCCCGGCAGCCCTTCGCGGGTGAGCGGCGGTAATTGTTTATCTTGGCGATAGGTGGAGAGCGTCTCGCGCATTCGAGGCGCAACTAGCACCCCCACTTGATAGCCCGCCCGCGCCAGCGCTTCCGCCTGCTCTTTGAAGAAGATACCAGTCATAGGGCGCACAGTTGATGGATAAAACGATGGCAAAACTAGAATGTGCATAACCATTCCTCATCACTTGCCATCGCATTGTAGCATCCTGCTTCATATCAGATAAGTGGATAATTTACCCCAGCTGAAGTTCAAAATACTCGCTTTCTGCCAGTAAATGGGGGCTGGTTGCCCCCAAGCCCCCTACTTTAGGACTAATCGTCAAGGCCGATTAGCCTCAAAAATCCTGTTGCGGAGCATCATCAAACACAGCGCTAGGACGAACTATCGCAACATTCCAACTCTAGCGCCTAGTTCATCTGTATCCCATTTTGCGAATGCAAAGCATTCGCCCAACGGAGTCAAGGGGGCCTCGCTCCCTTGCAGGGTGCGGGACAGCGTCCCGCGTAACAGGCAAATGGGGGCAGACTGCCCCCAAACCCCCTGCTTTAGGGCTAATCGTCAAGGCCGATTAGCCTCAAAAATCCTATTAGGGAAAATTATCAAACACGGCGCTAGGACGAACTATCGCAACATTCCAACTCTAGCGCTGAGCGAAGCAAAACTATTTGCGAATGCCTCTCGCGCAGCGATGACGTTCGCCCAAAAAAGTTTTTGTCCACTTTTTACAAAAAGTGGTGGGAGCGCGAGGGTGAAACCCTCGCATCATCTGCGTCCCGCATAACAGCAGTGCCCCACCCTTTACACAATATACGGCGTGCTGGCGCCCGTCTTCACCATGCCCTTCGGATCAATCATCACATTGATGCAGGCTGGCTTACCACTGGCAAACGCCCGCTCTAGCGCTGGCACAATCTCATCTGGCTGCTCTATGAATTCACCATAACCGCCTAGCGCCTCAACCACCTTTTCATAACGCGTTGGCGCTAGCGAAGTCGCCACCGCCCGCTCTTCGCCCATCATCTGAATTTGCGGATTGCGTATCTGCCCCCAGCCGGCATCATTACCCACAATCGCCACAACGGGCAAATTAAAACGCACTGCCGTATCGAACTCGAACCCGTTTAAGCCAAATGAGCCATCGCCACTGATGATGAGCACCTTCTTTTCTGGGTATAAATGTTTGGCCGCCAACGCAAACGGTGCGCCAACCCCCAAACATCCCAGCGGGCCGGGGTCAAGCCATTGGCCGGGCAGCGTCAAATCAATCACCTTCGCACAGGCGCTCACAATATCGCCCCCATCGCCAATGATGATCGTGTCTTCATCGATGAATTCGTTCAGCGCCGCGCCAAAGCGAAAGTGATTGACCGGCACATCGTCAAACGCCTTCCACTCGTCCATCTGCTTCTTCTTCTCATCTTCCCACTCCCGCACCTGCGCCAGCCACTCATCCCAACGCAAGCCCTGTAACCCCTCTGCCAGCGCCTCTAACACCAGCCGCGCATTGGCCAACATCGCCACATCTGCCTCACGATTGCGATTCAGTTCATCCGCATCCTGCTCAATCTGAATGAGCTTGCCTTCGGGATTCCATCCCTTTTCGCCAAACTTCAGCCGAAAGTCCAGCGGCGTACCAATCACCACCACCACATCGGCCTCTTTCAGCGCTGTTGAACGCGCCGCCTTGAAGCAATTGGGGTGGGTCATGGGCAACGTGCCACGCCCGCCGCCATTGGTGAAAACAGGCACGCCCGTTTGCTCCGCCACCGCCCGCAAGGCCTCGTGCGCCTCATCCCAGTACACCTGGGTGCCGGCGATAATCATCGGCTTCTTCGCCGCACGCAACAGCTCAAAAATGCGCTGCATCGCAGAGACCTCTGGCTCAACTGGTGATGGCTCAACCTTTGGCGGCAGTTCATCATAATCAGCCACATTCAACAGTCCATCGAAGGGCATTTCTACAAATACCGGCCCCGGTCGCCCAGTCAGTGCCGCCGTAAACGCCCGATGCATGCCATCTAGCACATCCTCTGCCCGCTCAATCGTGAAACTGGCTTTGGTGAAGGTCTCGAACATCGGCGTTTGGGGCATCTCTTGTAACGCGCCCTTACCGCGCTGCGTCATCGCCGCCGCCCCGCCAATCAGCACCAGCGGGCTACGGGCATAATAGGCATTCGCCACACCGGTCACCGCATCCGTCACGCCCGGCCCCGCCGTCACCACCGCCACGCCAACATTGCGCGTCAGACGGGCATGGGCATCAGCCGCATGTGCCGCCGCCTGTTCATGGCGTGTGTCGATAATCGCAATATCATTATCCAAACAGCCATTATAAATTGGCGCGATATGCCCGCCACACAGCGTATAAATCGTATTGACACCCTGCTGCTTCAACATGCGAGCAACCAACTCGCCCCCTAAACCATAAGCCATCCAAACACCCTTTCAGCGTAAACAGTATTTCAACATTTCATACAATCGCTATATTGTACCTATATTTGCGCAATTGACACACAATAACCCAAGTCCTCTATCATTTTTGGAGTCTGCCCGCCCCTCAATCTCGCCTGTTGTTTATGGGGGTTGACTGCCCCCAAACCCCCACTTTAAGGACTGGCGTCCTTAAAAATCCTGTTAGGGGATAGTATCAAACATGACGCTAGCACAACCTACCGCAACCGTCCATCCCCCGCACTGAACAAACAGAGCGAAACTATTTGCGAAGGCCTCTCGCACAGCGAGGGCATTCTTCCAAAAAAGTTTTTGTCCACTTTTTACAAAAAGTGGCGGGGTGCGGGACAGCGTCCCGCGAACAATGAGATGGGGGCGGACTGCCCCCCACCCCCTGTTTTAGGGCTAATCGTCAAGGCCGATTAGCCTTAAAAATCCTGTTAGGGGATAGTATCAAACATGACGCTAGGACGAACCACCGCAACAATCCACCCCAAACGCCGAGTTTACTTTTATCACATTTGCTGCACACAGTGCCGAGTAATGGGGTCGAGGGGCCGAGCTGAAATTTTCAGCCGCTCCCTTGCGGGGTATGGGGCAGCGCCCCATGAAACAGCAGCCCCTAAACGCGACAGGCGCATTACATAGCGTTATACTATACTTTAATG
>WGEI01000002.1 GCA_015492875.1 Anaerolineae bacterium
ATCCATGACGCAGATGCCCTGCACCCGCCCGCCCAGCGATTGCTTAATGATTTTGACGCGGCCATGCAACACGAACCACAG
Organism: Anaerolineae bacterium; assembly: GCA_015492875.1. GTDB lineage: Bacteria > Chloroflexota > Anaerolineae > Aggregatilineales > Phototrophicaceae > S146-30. Next base: position 82 of record WGEI01000002.1, read on the forward strand.
GCCAACGGACTCATCGCCTTCGAGGAATATCAGCTCTCCCGGCAGGTAACTTTTGCGCACTAGCATAGTGGCGAGTTGGGCGAGCTGTGAATGGGAAAGCGTTTGAAAAGCCGGTATTTGGGTGAGGTCATCTATTGTGACTGTCATTCCATGCCCGAATATGCCCAATTTTCCCCAGTATATCAAAGGCCCAGCGCCTATTCCAAATAATATGGTGGTAATTTATACCAATTGTAGGCTGTTGTTTGGCCATATGGCAGCGTATAGTAAAGCGCGTACAACGCGAAGGGTGTATATTGCGTAGTAGCTATGGGTGAAACTTTTCCGAAAGGATAAACTATCGTGCGGCGCGTTCACAGTTTAGCAATTCTACTCGTATTCTTGCTAGCAGCATGTGGCGGGGGCACAGCACCACCAGCAGCGACGCCCGACGCCCAATCCCTTTTAGATGAAACCATCGCCAATATCCAACAATCGCAAAATTTCCGCATGATATTAGAGCAACGCGGGGCAGAATATCCCTTCTCGGTCTATATCAGCGATGACCCAACGCAAGCCGTGACGGCGGTTTTGCGGCGGGCAGAGGCGCAATTCGTCGCGCCCCATACGCTCTATGCCCAAGTCAACTTGCGGGTGGCGGGCGCGCCATTAGCCCTCGACGTTTATGCCGCCGCTGATGACCAGTGGTTGCGCTTGCCGCCCTTGCCCTGGCTACACCAACCCTTCGCCCCAGAGTTCAATCCGTTGGATTTGCTCTCGCCAGAAAGTGGCTTCCAGCGAGCGCTCTCCGCTTTGTCCTCGCTCTCCTATGTTGGTCTGGAGACGCTCGACGATGGCACACCGGTCTATCACCTGCGCGGTATGGCCACAGGCGAGAGTGTGCGCGATTTACTCATGGGGTTACTAGAGCGCATCGAGGATGTGGTGGTTGATGTGTATATTGACACCCAGACTATGCTCCCCGCGCTAGTGGTGATTACCCAGCCAGATAGCGCGCCAGAAGGCGAAGAAGATACCTACTGGAACATTGAAATTTATGACTACGATAGCCCAAGCATCGACATTGTAACGCCGGAGGCCGCTTCATGAGCGTGGCAGAGGCGACACAAAGGCGCGTCAATCCGTGGGTGGTGATGGCCTTCATCGCCATTCCGGTCTTCGTCGGCTCGTTAGACTTGACCGTTGTTTCGGCCTTTTTGCCAGAGCTGATTACGCATTTAGATTTGCCATTGCAAACCGCCCTCGATGACGCAGCGTGGATTGTGAGCGGCTATTTGCTGGCCTACGCCATCAGCCTGACCTTCATGGGGCGCGTCAGCGATTTGTTGGGGCGGCGGGCGGTCTATGTGGCTTGTTTATCGCTGTTCATGTTGGGGTCGCTCTTGGTGGCGACAGCGCACCAATGGCCAACAGAGACGCTCTATATGCTCTTTCGCCGTTTAGGGCAGCGCCCCGATATTGCCGAGATGAACTTGCTGGCGATTATCATCGGGCGGGTGATACAGGCGCTGGGCGCGGGGGCGCTGGTGCCAGTCAGTTTGGCGCTGGTGGGCGATATTTTCCCAGAAGGCGCACGCGCCCGCCCGCTTGGTCTGATTGGCGCGCTGGATACGCTGGGCTGGGTGCTGGGGCATCTCTATGGCGGGCTGCTGGTGCAGTTCATGCCGTGGCAGGGGCTGTTCTGGATAAACCTACCGCTGACGCTGTTGGCACTGCTGGCGGTATTGTGGGCGTTGCGCCATGTGCCCCAACAAAGAGCCAGCGGGCGCTTCGACTTTTTGGGCGTGGCGCTCATCGCGGGGGCGCTCACTGCGCTCAATGTGGGACTGGGCGCCAATGTCGATATTCCCGTTGGCGTCAGCAACTTTGAGCAGCTCTCCCCCTTACCCCCGCACGCGGGGCCGGTACTGTTCATCGCCCTGCTGTGCTTCCTCGCTTTTATGTATGTCGAGGCGCGCGTCAAAGACCCGCTGATGCGCTTGCAGATGTTCCGAAGGCGCAACTTGAGCATGGGGGCGCTCACTAACCTGTTTGTCGGGTACGGCATTTTCATCGGGCTGGTCAGCGTGCCCATCCTCATCAACGTGCGCCAACAGAGCTTTGAACAGCTCACGGAGGCGGCGCTGACAGTAGGCTTGCTGCTCTCCACGCTCACCGTGCCGATGGCGCTGGCCGCAGTGCCTGGAGGTTGGCTCAGCGACCGCATCGGTTACGCCCGAACGACAATGTTAGGGCTGGCGCTGGCGGCGGGCGGCTTTTTGCTGGTTTGGCAAACGTGGACACTAGACATCGGCGATGGGCTGGTGGCCATAGAGATGGCGCTGGTGGGCATTGGTTTAGGGCTGACCTTCTCGCCAATCAGCGCGGCAGTCATCAATGATGCGCAAGACGATGAGCGCGGCGTGGCTTCTGCACTGGTGATTATTTTACGGCTCATCGGCATGACGGTGAGCATCTCCTCATTGACCGCCATATCGCTAACGCGCATCGGCCAACTGGTCAATGCCGCACTGAGCGACGCAACATCGGTTGACCCAGCGCTATACGCCGAAGTTTACGCCCGCAGCAGTGTGCAAGTGCTGGCGGAAATTGGTTTGATTGGGGCGGTCATCTGCGTGCTGGCGATGATACCGGCGGCACTTTTGCGGGGCGGCAAACGCGAAATAGGCGAAAAGCAATCGGCGAAATAGGGTATCATAGGCCAAAGTGAGGCTTAGACCAAATAGGGG
>WGEI01000003.1 GCA_015492875.1 Anaerolineae bacterium
AAACAAATATAACTTAATTTTCCATCAACATTAGCCGGTTTTCATTAATTGTTTCATATTTCTAAGGCAGATTGCAGCCTTCGAACCCGCCTTCGTTCAATAGTTAAAAAATGATACTTGAATTTAATAATTCCAATTCTTAGTTCTAAGGGGTGTGAGTGCGGCTTATATGTTTTTAAGACAAAACGGGATTAAAATAGAGATAAGTGAAATAGGGGGAGTGGCTTTGGAGGGCTACCTATGATGACCAAACGCATCTACTGGACGTTCATCTTATTGGCATTGCTATTGGCGCTAAGTGTAAGCATCACACAAGCCCAACCCGGCGCCATCTGGCTGGGGCGTTTTTACAACACGACTGACCTCACCGGCTCGGTCATGTTCACCACAACAACAGATGAAATCGCCTATAACTGGGGGTTGGGCGCGCCGATAGCTGGGATGAATAGCGATGCTTTTTCCGCACGTTGGACGACAACAACATTTTTCAATAATTCAACATACCGGTTTTACCTATTTGCTGATGATGGCGTGCGGCTATATGTAGACAATATCTTGGTGCTAGACACATTTGCACAGCCGAAACCCGCCCAACTGCTCACGGTAGATAGGCCAATGACGGCGGGCACACATATGATTCAAATCGATTATCAAGAGCGCGGGGGCGAGGCCTATCTCTATGCTGGCTGGGATGATATGGCGACAATGCCAACCGAGCCTAATCTGCCCTTGCTCTCTAATATGCCCTTGAGTAATGTTTCGTGGACAGGCCAATACTATAACAGCTCCACACCAAGTGGTGCGCCCGTCGCTATCGTCACAACCGATGATATAGATTTTGATTGGGGAAGCGGTTCGCCACTGGCTAGCGTAAATGCAGATAACTTCTCCGCGAGGTGGCAAGCTACAGCCACGCTGAACGGCACTTACCGCATTGACATCAGTGCGGATGATGGGGTGCGGGTGTATATCGATGGCATTAATTACATCAACGAATGGCACACGGCACAAGCACGCACCTACTCCACGACATTTACGGTAACACCAGGCCTGCATACTATCATCGTTGAGTATTTTGAGGCGACAGGTGTCGCGTTCATCGAGTTCGATATTACGCCCGTTTCTGGCACGGATTATGACCTGCCGGGCGGCATCTGGCGCGCTGAATACTTCGATAATCCCGATGTGAGCGATTCGCCCCTGAAGGTTGAATTAGTATATTCCCCGATGTCTGACTGGCAATTAGACCCGCCAACGCCGTTAGTCCCGTCAGATAATTTCTCTGTCCGTTGGACAAGCCATCCCATACTAGCGGAGGGCACTTACCGCTTTGATATTCAAGCTGATGATGGGGTGCGGGTGTATGTCGATGATGTCTTGCAAATCGACCAGTGGCATAGTGCGCGGGCAGAGGTGTATAGCGCGGAGGTGGCGTTACAGCAAGGCGAACATGAAATCGTCGTCGAGTTCTTCGACAATAACATGCTGGCATTCTTGACCTATACAATGACCCGTATTGGCGATTATACGCCACAGCCACAAGATACTGGCGCGATTGGCACAATTACCGCCTTCCGACTGAATGTGCGGAGCTTGCCTGATGCCAACACTAGCGCTGTCATCGCCAAAGTCAATGAAGGGGAGAGCTTCCCCATTGTCGGGCGCAATGCTGATAGCACTTGGTGGCAAATTCAACTGCCCGATGGTCAACTAGGCTGGGTATTTGGGCGCTATGTTGACGCGGCCAATACAGCGCGCGTTCCCATCACCAGCGAGCTGGGAGCGATGCCAAGCGTGCCGCTCACGGGCTACACACTCACCGTGACTGATGTCACCAATGTACGCAGCGGCCCCAGCACGCGCTATAGCATACTGGGCGAAATTCCACGCGGCGGCGTGGCACAAATCGCTGGACGAAATAGCCGCGGCACTTGGTTCTACGTCAGCTATAATGGGCTGGTTGGCTGGATAGCGGGCACACTGGCACAACTGCCATCAGGGGTCAATATCAGCGATTTACCAGTCGTGCCGTAAAACAAAACAGGGGCTAGGAGCAATCTCAGCCCTTTTTGCTTGCCGTTTTAATATGCGCCGCTGCGCTGAAGAACACGAGGTAGCGTCATCAGCAAAATCTGAATATCGAGGCGGAGCGACCAGTTTTCAATGTAATAAATATCCAGCAGGCACATTTCTTCGAAGGGTATATCGCTCCGCCCGCTCACCTGCCAAAGGCCGGTGATGCCCGGAATGATGTTGAGGCGCTTCATATGCCAAGGCTCATAAAGCTCAACTTCGTCGGGCGTGGGCGGGCGCGGCCCGACAAGGCTCATTTGGCCTTTGATGACGTTGATGAGATTGGGCAACTCATCTAAGCTGGTACGACGAATAAAACGGCCAACGCGCGTAATACGGGGGTCATCTTTGATTTTAGGGTGGCGCGGGTCTTCACCGGAGGCCTCTACTAGCTCTCGATGGATTTTATCTGCGCCGGGAATCATGCTGCGGAACTTATACATTTTGAAGCGGCGGCCATTTTCTCCAACGCGAAGCTGTGAATAGATAATGGGGCCGGGTCCTTCTAGCCGAATGGCCATAGCAACGAGAAAGAATAGAGGCAACAAAATAGGTGAGGCGAGAACAATCAAGCCAATATCTAAAGCGCGCTTCATCAGGCGGTTGACGCCGCGAAACGTCTTGCTCTCGCTCAATCCTAACAACGGAATGCCATCCAAATTTTCAACTTGCAGCTGGCGCAAATTCAACTGGAACAGGTCTGGCACAATCCAAACCGCAATACCCACCGCACGCGCTTTATCAATCAATCCCATGATGAGGTTATGGTGCGTCCATTTCAGCGTTATCACCACCAAATCCGCGCGGCTTTCATAAAGCGCCTGTTCAAAATTATCGAGGCCGCCATAGGCTTTCACACGCCCTAAATCTACTGCGGCACGCTCCGGGTCATCATCTAAATAGCCCACAGGTAAATAGCCCAGCTCTTTACGCGCCAACATCACCCGCAGCACAGCTTGCCCGATTTCCCCGCTGCCAATAATCAAGACGCGCTCGATGCCAATGCCGCGCGACCGCAACCGCGCAATCACTATACGCCGTACCACACGGGCAGAGGAAAGCAAGACAAGCGCAATCACCGCGACGTAGATGAGCATTAAACGGCTAAAGACGAGCGGCTGAAAGAGAAAGAAAACGCCCAATAGCACCACAGTGGCGTTTGTGATGCCATTGAGGATGATGAAGACTTCTGCCATAAAGGGGCGGCCACGCACAGGCTTGTAAAGCCCAGCCCCGCGATAGTTGAGATAGAGCAACAGCATGTAAAGCGCGGCATAGGGCAAATAGGGCGCAAAGCCAGCGCGGTTGGGGTCAAAAACTGGCCGCAAAATCTGCAGTTCGTAGCGCGCGATATAGGCCAACACAAAAGCCACTAAAGCCAGTATCATATCAGCCAGCGGCAAGACCCAGCGCGGTTCGTGAATAGCAACCGCCGCGCTCTTCAAGTTTTGAGTTGTCTTTGTCTCAGAGCTGCTGTTCATCATCACTCATCGCACGACGGTAGCTTTTCACGGTCAATTCGGCGGTATATTGCCAATGAAATAAGCGAGCGCGTTGTAACCCACGTTCGCGGGCGGTTTTCCGCCATATTTCGTCATGATAAGCCTGATGCAGCGCTTGTGTCCACGCTTCGGCGTCATCTGGCGGCAAGCAAAGGCCGGCATTAGCGGCGACTTCAGGCAAAGATGATACGTCCGTCGTGATAACTGGCGTACCGCAGGCCATCGCCTCTAAAACGGGCAGGCCAAAACCCTCAAAAACTGACGGGTAGACGAATACTTCGGCGCTATTGTACCAAAAGGCCATCTCATCGGCAGGGAGAAATCCCGGTGTATGTACCATATCGCCCAGTTGAAGCCGCTCTATGGTGGCGAAAATCTCATCATATTGCCAGCCCTTTCCGCCCGCCAAAATCAAGGGCAAGCGCTCCGTAGGGGGCAAGGCGGCGTAGGCATTCAGCAGCATGACCAAGTTTTTTCGTGGCTCTAGCGTGCCCAAAAACAACCAAAAGCGCGCGGGCAGCCCTTTATGACGGCGAAACTCCGCCACATCAGCCGCAGGCAGCGGGCGGAATATCGCATCATCGTAGCCTAGTGGCGTCACGTCAATTTTAGACGGGGGCAAATCCAATAATTCCACCAAATCATGTTTCGTGCTCTCGGAAATGGCGATAATACGGCGGGCATGGTGGCAACTGCGCGCGGTGAACATGCGCAAGTAGAGACGGCGCGCCGCCGATAACCGCTCTGGATAGCGCATAAAAGTTAAATCATAAACCGTCACGACCGAAGGCAAATTGGGCGGCATGATTAAGGGCGAAACGAAAGCCATCGCATGGTAAAGATCAAAGGCGCTCAGTTCTGCGGGTTGTATGGTCTGTTCCCATAAAATGCGTAATAGCGGCTTCTCTGTATTCAGTGGCGCGTAAATGGGCGTGATGCCATCATAGCGCGTACCTAATGCCCGATGCGTGCGCCCTAGCATGGCGGAAAAGCGCCAATTACTCGGTGCGGCCTGTGGCAGGTGGCGCAACAGGCGGTCAATATAGGTATGAATGCCAGCGGAGCGATAGCCGGCTTGACTTGATAAGAGTTGCGCGTTTAATCCAATGTGCATGGAGGCGATTATAGCGTTTATATGACGGTAACGCACCGGTGTGTCCTCACCGTTCCCCCCACGATATGCTATAGTAAAGGCATATTATGGCTGGTAAGGGACTTATCATGTTTGCAGTGATCGCAAGAGATAATTTGAAAAAACTGAAGCCCATCGCCCAAACAAGACACGGGTGGATTAAACGGGTGAAGTGGTCGCCAGATGGACGTATTTTATGTGTGGCGGGCGGTGATGGTATTGCGCTTTACGTTCAAGGTTTAGGCGCACAACCAGACCATGTCATCAAAGCCCATGATGCTCCAGTGAAAGATGTGGCATTCAGCCCTGATGGGCGCTTGATGGCCTCCGTTAGCTCTGATTTGACCATCCGCATTTGGGATACGAGCACATGGAAATGCCAACTCGTTTTAGAGGGGCACACTGATGCAATTGAATGCGTGGCGTTTGCCCCTAGAGGACGCTATATTGCCACCGGCGGCAGTGACCAGATGGTTTACGTTTGGGATATTGATAGCCAACAAGGTGTGCTCAAATTGGCGGGGCATAGCGATGTTGTGGAAAGCGTCGCGTTTGGGCTGCGGGGGCGGGTGATTATCGCTGGCAGCCGTGACAAAACGGTGCGCATGTGGGATATGGGAGAGACTACCGGCGGGGCTATTTTGGGTGCGCATGAGGATTGGGTGCGGGCTATCGCCATTAGTCCAGGAGAAACCCGCTTCGCCAGCGCCAGCAAAGACGGCACAATACGCATCTGGGATATTTTTGATGGCAAGCCTGTAATGGTCTTTGAAAAGCACGAAAACGGCGCGGACTGCCTCAGCTATACCCCTGATGGCGCGGTTTTGGCCAGTGGCGGGCGGGACAGCTTGGTGAAGCTGTGGGATATTCATGAGGGGGCATTGCTCGCCATACTCGAAGGCCATGAACGCCCCGTCCTATCCGTAGACATCAACCCCACCGGCACGATGCTCGTTTCTGGCAGCGGGGATAATACCGTGAAGCTATGGGCGATTAGCGATTAAGCTCTTGCATCATCTGGCGAAAGGCGGTCTTATAATCACCATTAGAAAAATCGAAGCGCGGGCTACGCCGTATCGCATCTGGCGGGTCTGCTGGAGATGCTTGCGCAATGATGATAGGTTTGCGCTTATCCCGAAAATAGCGCCACGCGGTTTCTAGCAATTCATCCTCGTGGGTGGCAGGTGATAATAGCACCAACATACGGGCGCACTGTTTCAGCGCTGGGTGCACGCCCCCCGCCCATTTCACGCCATCTGGCTCATGTTCATGCAGCCACACCGCCACGCCCACTTTTTGTAAATCATCGGCCAATTTTTCCGCTAATGCGGCATCAGCAACAGCATAAGCA
>WGEI01000004.1 GCA_015492875.1 Anaerolineae bacterium
TATGTTTACCATATTGCTTTCAATATCCCGCAAAATCAATTCACCGAAGCAAAGGCATGGCTCAAAGCGCGTGTGCCTTTGTTGATGTGTGGTGAAAAAGATGATATTCACTGGACGGCGTGGAACGCACATGCGGTCTACTTCGTTGACCCGGCGGGAAATGTATGCGAATTCATCGCCCGCCACAATCTGGCCAATGATAGCGACGAGCCTTTCAGCGCGGCGTCTGTTTTACGGGTGAGCGAAATCGGGTTGGCGACGGACGATGTCGCCACAATCTGCGACCAGCTGGCCGCCGAACTCGGTATCGGCATCTGGGACGCTGGCGACGGCGAGATATTCCGCGCGATGGGCGATGAACAGGGCATTCTGATTGTGGTTAAAAATGGGCGGGCGTGGTTTCCTACGGATGACAAAATCGCCGTGCCCCAGCCCGTGACCATGACCGTTCAAAGCCAGCGCGCGGGGGTCTATCGCCTCCCACAGCTCCCCTATCGTTTTGAGATGGTGTCTTCTACCGTTGGGGAATAAAGGGGTTCGTTCATGAGCACAATCGTTTCATTGACTGATGCGACACTGGATGAAACGCTGAACAATGGCAAACCAGTCGTGTTACTGCTCACCAATGGTGACGGCCTGCGCGGTGATTTTAACGCCGCCTTCAAAAAGGCCGCTGATGAGCATAGCGATATTGTTTTCGCTAAATTGAATCCCGAAGATAACCCGCAAGCGGCTGCCCGCTTCCAAGCTGGGAGTAAGCCGATGATGGTAGTTTGGCATAATGGCGAGGTTGTCGCCCGCCGTAGCCGCCCGTGGGGCAGCGATATTGCCCTCGTGCTAGACCAGCTCAAGCGTGCCCTTGCGGAACAGCAATCAACCGATAGTCCAATTCAAACAGAAAAAGAGGAAACAACAATGACTAACGCAAACAATAATGCCCCCGTCACCGTCACCGATGATACCTTCCAGCAAGAAGTGATCGACTACTCCGCCAATACGCCGGTACTGGTGGACTTCTGGGCGGAATGGTGTGGGCCATGCCGCATGGTGGCGCCCATTCTCGATAAGTTAGCCCAAGAATTTGGCGACAAGGTGCGTATCGCTAAGGTGAACGTGGATGAAAATCCGGGGCTTGCCCAATATTTCCAGATTATGAGCATTCCGACGATGATGGCGATTAAAGAGCGCACCATCGTCTATAACCAGCCGGGCGCACTGCCGGAGCCGGCGCTGCGAGAGCTAATTACCAAGCTCATCGAGTTGGAAGTTCCTAAGCAAGAAGAACCCAATACGACAAATAACTAAGTCCCCTAATAGCAAAGCAGGCCTCACCCAACGACGAGGCCTGTTTTATTTTCACTGTTTGCCTGTACTTAGGGGATGGTCTGATATATCGTCAGCCATTCGATGATGAGTGGCAAGAGGTCTTCTTCCGTATAGAACAAATCCATGCCGTGCACATTGCCCTCATAGACTTGCGTGCCAACGCTGCCGGTCGCCGCTTCCAGCATTTGTGGCACGCCCAACGACGGCCAACGGTCGCGCTCGCTATAGACCAGCAGCACAGTTTTATCGCGTAGGCCATCGGTGAAAGCGCGCTCTACGTTCAAGCCGTAATAGCTCCAGCCGGGGGAAATGGCGATAGCCGTCGGGCAAGTGGGTTCATCGGCACAGCCGAGTAGCGCCAACGCTGACCCCATGCTTGAGCCAATCATCGCTACGGGCGTTTGGGGATTGCCCGTCTCGTCGTGCAGCCACGCCACCCACACGCGGACATCGTTCAGCGCGCGCCGCCAATTGATGAGGCCGCCCGTTTCGCCATGCCCACGCAGGTCAACATTCAGCACATTGAAGCCCGATTGGAGCAAGGCGGGGATAATGCCGTACCAACTGGTGCGGTCGGTATATAGTTGGTGCAATAGGAGCACCGTGGGCGCATCGCTCCAGTAGGCATAGTATTCGCCATAGAGCGGCAGGCCATCCGCCGCCGGCACAACCACATGCGTGTAGGGCGGTGGTGCTTCTTCAGTCGCTTCTGGCTCTTGGGTCGCTTCCTGCGCCCATGTTACGCCCATACACAGGATGAGCAATAAACTGAATAGCAAGATTTTGCGCTTGAGCATCATCACCCGCACCTCCCTCATGCATAAATTGCGGGATTTAAGTATGCTATATAGTAACGCAAAAGGCAACGGATAGACGGATACGCTCTCCCTACGCCCCGCCCCTTCCGTCATCCAGAGAGGGATGAAATGCGCAAAACAATACTTTTCAGCATTCTGCTGCTATTCAGTGGGTTAATCACAGGCGCAATGGCACAGGACGAGGTGCTAACGCCTGGTGAGGCTATCTTTGGTTTTATCGAAGACGGTGAGACCGAACTCGCTTATACCATTCCAGGACAAACTGGCGAAACCCTGTATATCGCCGTCACACCCTATGGGTTTGGGATGGAAATCCTGTTACAAGGGCCAAATGGCGCTGTAGTAGATAACGGTTATGAACTCAATGGGGTGCACTTCATCGGCCCATTAACGTTGGGGCTGGATGGCAACTATACCCTACAAGTGCGGATGGCGGAGTGGGAAACACAGGGCGGAGAGTTCCGCGTGATTTATGACGCCGCCAGCTATGATGAGATTGTGATGGATTCACCAGTAGAGGGGACATTCTCCGATGTTGGTGCGGCGCGCTTTTTCACGTTTGAGGGGCAAGCTGGCAATACTATTTCGGTCGATGTGCACGGCTTGGGCATGGGGTTTGCCATCTTTGACCCGCGCGGCGATATGGTTTACATTGATGGCTTTTATGATGACCCACAACTCCCCATTTTTCACTTATCCGATGCAGGTATATACAATATCGTGCTGCAAACCGTCGCCGAAGGTGGCACTGACTATGAATTCGCCATTAACCACATTGACGCCGAACCGCTCGAAGCGGGCACACCCATATCGGGCATCGTCCGCAGTAGCGAGCCGCAAATTTTCACCTTTGATAGCCCGATGGGCAAAGTTTGGTCGATTGGCGCGGATATGGAATTGAGCGACGGGCAGGCCTATATCGCCATTTATAAACCAGATAGCCCGAATTCTGGTTCTGGCCAAATTATTGGCGATTGCTGCAGTGGCCCCAATGGCACACCGCGCATTGACCCCTTCCAAACGCCGGAAGATGGCACATATTACGTTTTTGTCTTTTTTGATGATTATAGTGGTGAAGATAGGGAAATCCCATTTGAGCTAAACTTCAGCCCTGCTTCGCTCTTCAGCCTATCACCGACTATTCCCGTTCAAGGCTCTATCACGCCAGAGAGCGGCAACATCGTCTATACCTATAGCGGCACAGAGGGCGAAACGGTGACGCTTCATGTCGAGAGGCTCTCGGAAAATGGTCAGTTAGGGCTATCGTTCATCGGCGCAGAAATGGTGTTGATGGATATTGAAGGCTTTACGTTTGATGACATCACGTTCAGCCTAACCCTGCCATTCACCTTCACTTATACCATTGAACTCTATAGCCTGAACACTGATGGTGAGCCACTGGATTTTGCCATCACGCTGAACCCCTAATTTCTATACGCTTAGCCTGTGCTTATCTGACGTTGCGCGATAAACAGCAGCGCGATGAGCACAGGTTACTCAATAATAAATATGGTAATCAAAGAGAAGTTTTAGGAGTGTGGGGATGTTTTCTTTCAAACGATTGTGTTTACTTGGGCTATCCTTGCTCATACTCAGCTCGATGAGCTTTGCGCTGGCGCAAGATACGACGCCGCCCGCCGTGCTCAATGCGGCAATTGACGAAATGAACCGCCTCATTCCGGGCATTGGGAGGCCGGATAATTGGCAGTGGCGGCGCTTCCCGGCGGATGAGCGCAATCTCGGTTGTGAAATTACGGGGGCGGGCGCGGCTTTACCGGCGCCGGTGACGGTATACCGCATCAACCTCAGCTATGGCGCGCAGGTGTATACTTTCCATGTCACTGAAGACGGGAGCATGGTTGTGCCTTGCGATGCCGATTTCGCTGCCTTCGCGCCAACGCCCACCACCGCGCCCCCGATTAGCCTACCGCCGATTGGTGGCGGGGTTGCTTATGCGGGGAGTTTTGGCCTGTTGGGCAGCGCGCCATCGGGTTCATCGGGGATATTCATTCCATCGCTACCGCCGGAATATGGCTATGTCACCAGCACCTGCGTCGGCACGTGGGA
>WGEI01000005.1 GCA_015492875.1 Anaerolineae bacterium
CATAAACGAGTTGCAGTGCGTTGTTCAAAGCGGCATCGCCCTTCGCGGCATCTTCCGCGCGTTTCTCTTCTTCTTCGGCTAAACTACGAAAGCCAATACGCTCGCCACGCTCTACGGGGCTGAGGTCAACATGAACGGGCACACCGTTTTTCTTCACAGTAAATTTGGCCATCGAAAATCTCCATTCTTAAGCGCCTTAGGGCTTATAACTGGCCGCCATCTACATATAGCGCTTGTCCTGTAATGAAACTGGCGGCATCTGAACATAAGAATAACACAGAGGCGGCAACTTCTTCAGGGGTGGCTTGGCGTGCCAGAGCATTCGGCGGCAAATCGGGCGCATCATCTTCTTGAACATGGCCGAGACATACCGCGTTGACACGTATGGCGTGCGGGGCTAACTCGCGGGCGGCTTGGCGGGTTAAAGCCAGTACGCCAGCTTTACTACTGGTGAAGCCCACGCCTGCTGCCAAAGTGGTGTTGATGGCGGCGGTAGAGGTGAGGTTGACAATCGCCCCACCGCCCTCATCCGCCATGACGCGCCCCATCAGTTGGGTACAGAAAAACGTCCCGGTGAGGTTGACATCTAACTGACGGCGCCAATCCCATTCATCGATTTTCAATAGGGGTTCGGGTTTGTAAATGCCAGCGGAATTAATGAGAATGTGCACCCGCCCATAGGCTTCGCGGGCATGTTCGATGAGGGCTGCGGCTTGAAAGCGATTGGAGACATCGGCCTGAAAGCCAAATGCCTCCCCACCACGCTCTATAATTTCAGTCGCCACGCGGTCGGCACGGTCTGGATTCAAGTCGTTGACAGCGACATTTGCCCCAGCCTGCCCTAAAGCCAACGCAATGGCGCGGCCAATACCCGCCCCAGCACCAGTGACAATAGCGGTTTCACCCGTTAAGTCGACGATGAAACGACCCATTGACTCGCCAACCAGTCGCTGAGATTTTGTAAAGCCGCACTATGGAAAAGACCATCGGCGTCATAAAGGCCTTTATCTGCGCCTTCACAGATGAAGTGAGAAGTACCGTAGCGATATTTGTTCTTGTGTGCCTGTGCGGCCTCCTCGCCATAGGTGCGCCAATCGTTCCAGTCTTTTGTGCCATGAATAATGTGCAATCGCGTTGCGATGGCCAGCACCTCTTCTGGTGTGAGGCGATTACCAACGAGCACAACCCCTTTAGGCAGTTGCACCCGCGCAAAAAGGCCGAAGGCGCTCCCTAATAAGCGCGTGCCACCGCCCTGAGCAATAATATAAGCCAGCTTACGGTTAACATGGGGCTGTTCTAAGGCTGTTTCATAAGCATTAACCGCGTCCTGTGTGGTAGAACCGCGCCCACCTGCGCCACTACGCCCTGTTCCACGCTTATCCCAACGGAAGACGGCATAGCCCTGTTGTAGGCCTGCATCGGCATAATGTTGATAATCCTCAAGGGAGTTGCAACCGGCATGGTGCAACACAAAGATGAGGGGAAAACCACCGTGTGGTGGTGTATGTGACGGGTAATCAATCTGTCCAGCTAATGACACACCATCACCCGCAAACCTCAATTCGCGCGTATGTTGTGCCTTGAACACACCCTGATAAGCTGCCATTTTGCCTCCGTACTGAAACGACTCAAAACGAACACGGCATACAAAAAACTTCTAATTTTAAGAGAGATGAAACTCATCACGAAGGCAAAACTTCAATCATCCCCAAATATCATTGAGGCATTATAACATGTTTTTTTCAAAGCTGTATAGTTTGGTATCAAGAATAACCAATTTCTCTCCCAAATTGCAAGTCTTGACCCAATAGAACCCATCGGGCGATTTGACGCACCAGAAAGTTTGTTCTAACATAGACTACATATTAGCATGTTAAAAAGGTAAGATGACGTGGCACTAGAATTTAACAAACTGGTTGACCAAATTCAAAAAATGAGCTACATGCTGCAAGAGTTGGATATTACGGACATAGAAGCCAATCTAGAAGTGGCCATCCAGCTATTCAAGCAAGCGCCAGATTTGGCGGCAGTCCAAGAGCGTATTGACCGGGTGCGGCAAAGCGATAT
>WGEI01000006.1 GCA_015492875.1 Anaerolineae bacterium
AGTGTGGATACTGTTAAGTATTGTTGGCGGTGCGGCATTTGCATGGCTGCTACAACATTCGATTTACTGGAAGACCCGTGTCCGTGCAGTGTGGTATCTCTTCGCCGCCACCCTTTTTGTCCTTGCTGGTCTATATCCCATCATGGCAACTCGCGCCCGCGCCCTTGACCGTATGGCGCCGCAGGTTGGTATGGTGCTCGATGGCATGGCTTATATGCGGGAAGCCAAACACCGTGAGCTTAATTTTGAAACCCAACAAGCGCAGGAAATTTCGCTTATCCATGATTACAATATCATCCGCTGGTTACAGGATAATGTAGCAGGCACACCTTACATTGTAGAAGGCCGCAGCCGCGCCAGTGAATACCAGTGGAATGGCCGCATCAATATCTATACAGGCTTACCATCGGTGCTGGGTTGGAATCACCATCAACGGCAGCAACGCACACTCCAAGACCACAATAAACTGGTAGACCAACGCGCTGCCAACATCATCGCTTTTTATAAATCGCCCGATATTGATTATGCGTTGCGCTTCCTGCGCTATTATGATGTGAGCTATATCATCGTTAGCGAACTTGAACGGGTGCAGGGGACAGAAGCAGGTATCGCCAAATTCGCCCATATGGTGGAATTAGGCTATCTCACTCAGGTTTATACCGATGGTGTGGGTATTATTTATGAGGTAAATCAGGACGCTTTGTGGAATCCATATCAACAAGAAGGTGAGCCACAGTGATTTGGGATTGGCTAGCGCGAGAGGGTTGGATTGTTTTTAATTGGTGGCTACTTGTCACGCTTGCGGGCATTGCCGCCTTGCCATTGTGTATCCGCTTATTGAACGGTTTACCAGATAAAGGCTATATTTTCGCCCGTGCTGTGGGCTTACTGTTGGTGGGGTTTGTGTTTTGGTTTGCCGCCAGCGTTGGCTTATTGAATAACTCCAGTGGCAGCGTCATCGTTGCATGGGCTACAGTGCTCACCATTAGCCTGCTGGCTTATTGGCGCTTAGGTGAGCCATTAAATTGGCGCATCTGGTGGCGGGAAAACCGCGCTGCCATCATCACTGCGGAATTAATCTTTGCTATTCTGCTCTTCTCATGGGCGTTATATCGTGCCGCCCAACCAGCCTTAACGGGCACTGAAAAGCCAATGGAACTGGCCTTCATGAGCGCCGTACAGCGTAGTAGCAACTTCCCCCCCAATGACCCGTGGCTATCGGGTTATGCTATCAGCTACTACTATTTTGGCTATGTCATATCGGCCATGTTGTCTATGTTGAGCGGCATCCGCAGCACAGTTGGCTTTAACATGACCAGCGCCCTCTTATTTGCACTGACTGGCCTCAACACATTTGGCCTTGTTTATAACCTTGTGCGCTCACGGGCCTTCAAATTTGGCGGCATCCCTATCCCAGCACTTCAGCGCCACATACTCGCCCCTGTTCTCACCGGTATAGCCGCTGTAGTTTTTCTCGTCTTTTTCGGCAATTTTCAGATGGCACTGATTGAAATCCCGTATCGCTCTGCCGCTGTGCCGCAGGAATATCTTGAGTTTTGGGGGACGCAAGCCCGCGCCAATTTTGCCGAAGGGGAATACACACCGCGTTATGAAGGGTTCATCATCGATAGCCAGATTGATTGGTTTCGGGCTAGCCGTGTCCTGACAGATTACAATCTTGATGGCACGCTCAGTCAAGGCGCACAGCCTATCGACGAATTCCCAATGTTCAGCTTTGTGCTTTCCGATGTGCACCCCCACGTCCTAGCTTTGCCATTTGCTGTCCTTGCGCTTGGTTTGGCGCTCAATTTATTGCTGAGTTACCATACACCGACCCGCTATGAGCAAATTTTCTATGGCATTGCTTTGGGCGGCCTTGTTTTTCTCAATGCCTGGGATGGCCCTATTTATATCGCCGTTTTATTGGGTACAGATGCCCTCCGCCGCGTTTTACGCAATCCCGACCGCTGGCTACACTGGGCAGATTTAGTGGGGCTTTTCAAGCTGGCGCTTGTTGTTGGTGGTGTTGCACTCATCGCTTATGCGCCCTTTATCATTGGCTTCAGTTCCCAAGCTGGCGGATTATTGCCCAATATCGCCACCCCCACGCTGTTCCGCCAATACTTCATCATGTTTGGCCCTTTCCTGCTGATATTAGCCCCTTATCTATTCCTTGAAAGGTGGCGTGGGCGCTTAAGTGGCGGTTTCAATCTTCGGCAAGCATTTGCGCTCACTGGTTTATTACTGGCGCTTCTTATATCAGCATGGGCTATCTTTATACTCATTGGCGCTGTTTCAAGTGATGTTCGTAGCTATGTGAGCTATTTCTTAGAGTCCAATGGTGGTTGGGAACGTGTATTACCAGCACTTATCCAACGTCGCATAACCTATGGCCTGACGACGCTTGTTTTGTTAGGTGGTATCACGCTTATTCTTGCCCGCCTTTTCCCCCTGCCAGACCGTTACTTGCGCCGCGCTTTACCCGACCGTATTCCATACCCGCCTGCTACTGGCTTTGCCTTGCTGTTAGTTGGCGTTGGCCTCATGCTATCGTTGATTCCAGAGTTTATCTATTTGCGTGATAATTTTGGCACGCGCATCAACACGATATTTAAGTTTTATTATCAAGCTTGGGTTGTCTTCGCCATCGCGTCCGCTTACGCTGTTTATAGTTTTCTGGCCGATAAAACGCTGCCGCGCCCGACTATCGTTCTGCGCGGGGCTTTCGGCGGAATTGTCGCCGCAATCGCTGTGCTGGCGTTACTCTATCCGCTTTTGAGCATCCATAATCGCGTTTTTGTCGATTATCAAAGTGCCTTCCGCCGTTCGCCAGAGCAACCTGTCTTATCTCTCGATGGCACAACAACCATCGCCAATGGTGACGAACTTGCGGCTATCCAATGTCTTGATGCTTTAGTAGAAGGCGACGATGCCGTTATCCTTGAAGCCCATGACTACGGTTCAGCTTATAAATGGTGGTATGGGCGCGTTGGTACTTTGACCGGTATCCCCATTGTGATTGGTTGGGTGAATCACGAATCACAATGGCGCGGTCCCACCTATGGCGAAACGGTTGGCTCGCGGCCTGAAGATGTTGACCGCATCTATAGCAGTACCGATTGGCTGCTCATTAGCGAGCTGCTGCGCAAATATGATGTAGACTACATATTCTTTGGGGCAACTGAGCGCAGTAAATATGGCCCGCCTGCAGAAGATAAGTTTACTGAAAACTTCCCAGTAGTCTGTGATGCTGGTAGCAGTCGAGTGTATCAAGTTGTAGAAGAAGCCTTATGGCAAATCGAACCTTAAGATGTTCAATCTATTTTTGAGTATAACAAAGTAGTTTAACCGTCAATGTCATGGAATAGGCCGATGGAAGCAACGATTGAAAAACAAACAACTGTGTTATCTCGCCCTGTGTTTCGTCTTTCTGTTGAAGTCGTGGCCTATAT
>WGEI01000007.1 GCA_015492875.1 Anaerolineae bacterium
CGGTTTGCCGCGGTATCCTGTGGCGTGAATGCCGCGCGTAAAGGGATATTCACCGGGGTTACCCAGGTCTTCCACATAATCTAAATCGGCAATATCTAGCGGCGTATATAAGCGGTTGATGGGCACGCCGGATTGGGTCGTAAAAGTTTCGCGGCGCTCCTTGCGGCGGTCTAAGGTCTTTTTGAGCGTTGTCTCTTCCCACTGGCGATGATATTCTGCCAGTTCTTCAAGTTTTTTCTTGTCAAACGTCATTTTTCGTCTCCGCAACGATCATGCTCGGATTTGGCTATAATTATAACAGTTTGCTCGCCGCGATTGGTTACAGAGGCTTGTTAAAATTCACCTGAATTACCAGTCTTCGCCTCTTTAAGCGCATTTGTTGTCATAAAGATATACTCTGTGGCACTATAGAATTGGCAGCGTGGAGAAGGGAAAACTGCCATGTCCGATAAAAAACGCGAAACAATAACTCACCAATTTTTGAACGCTGTGCGTCTATCCGAAGAAGGGCGTCTGGCACAGTTACTTGTCCCTGTCTTGCTTGTTCCCGGTGTACTTTATAGTGCCGCACAGGTTTTAGAGGGCGATTGGGTGGAATTTGTCGTTTCTGCCTTTGGCCTTGCTTTGTTGCTACTGTTAGCCGTCATACGCCCCTTGCAGCGGCGCATTTTAGACGGAGAATTTGCCCGCCACCACGCTACAACTATCGCCATCTTCTGGTTTTATAGCTTGCTCACATTGCGCGCCATTCGTAGCTTAGCGAATTTGCCGGCAGTGGGCAAAGAGAGCCAGATATTCTACATCACGCTTATTATTGCTGTAGCACTCACTTTTCGAACAGTTCAACTCTTATTTGCAATCACTGAACGTGGCACTTCGCTTTATATTGTGCGCAACCCGCTTTGGCAGCAATTGCTGGTGGCGCTAAATGACTTAACCGCCACCGCATTTTTGGCGTTTGTTGTGGGCAACTTTTTAGCCCAAATCTTACAGCCAAATGTCTTCACCACGCGCATTGACCCCACCTATACGCTTGGCATTTTATCTGTAGCCATCATTTACTATGGTGGGCTACAGGCGCTTTGGTTTCGCCGTTGGCATCGCTGGCTTTCCCGCACTGCGGTCTGGTTGGCCTTGGCGCGCTTGATAGCGCCTTTCGCGTTGATTGTGGCTATATTGGTCGTTGTTCGCCGTTTTATCCGTTTGGGCGATCCCCGTACAGCGGATTTGCTCGGCGGTGCAGCTTTAGACCGTACCGTTTTAGCCCTTTCTCCCATTATGTTCATCATTATCGGTGGCATCGTTCTACTGGTCTATACCAGCGGGCGCGGCTTGAAAGAGCGCTTTTTGCCCGATGATTTACTAGAGCACCTTCCCCGTTGGTTGGGTGATTTTTGTCGTCAATTAACCGACATGGATATGCTACTTTTCACTGGCGTACTCTCTCTAGCGCTTCCCGTTCAACTATTTCTACTTGGCGGCGGCCAAATAGGCGTTATAGAAACCCTACAGCGGGAGCTTATCCGCAGTGGCGAAGCCCTTATCGATACTTCAGAACAGGCACTCGCGCTGATTTTCGCCATACCCTTCTATATTGCGTTGGTTGGCCTATTGGTGCTTTATGGCTTTGTCGTGAGCAAGCGTTTTCTAACTGCTCATGACCGTGATGATTTAGTGGACATGCTCCCCATCGGCTTAATTATCATCCTCATCATCATGCTATATTTAGGTGCTATTCCTTTCAGCCAAGTGCTCATTGAGGGGCGTTTGCCGCGTTTGCCGCAAGATTTGGGGCGCATTTTGGCCTTTTATGTCGTCATTCCCTTGCTATTGCTCTATATTCATTATTTCCCCCTCGTTCGCTTACCCTATGGTCGCGGTCAATCCCTATGGCGGCAAGATGAAGCCCGCCGTTTGGAGCGTGCGCTCACCCGTATTGAACGGGGTATCGCCAGCTTAGATGCTGAAATTAAGCGCTTAGAGAGCTTTTGGACAACCGCCAAAAGTCGTATGCAACGCAGCCCAGAAGAGACGGAAACACGTTTCGAAACGCTATTCCGCTTTGTAGAATTGAATGGCCGCCGTGACCAGCTTAATATGGAGCGTTTGCAGATTTTACGCGATAAGCAAGTGTTGGCAGAGGTGAACGAAACGCCCGTTTCGCTCACTGTGGCGCGTTTGCCCCTGCGCATCGTCAGTATCGGCATTCCGCTTTTGCTAGCCGTCAATGTGTATCAATGGATTGTTCTCAACGATGGCTTAAGGGAATTGGCCAATAATCCGAACATTACCATCGTAGAATTTTTCCGCACTATTTTAGAACAAGCGCAATTTTAAGGGGAAAACATGCATGAAGCCCGCATTGCCATATTGAATGACCATGCTCAATCACTTGCAATAACCGATACGCTCGCCGAAGCTGGTCGAAAAATCGCCTTGCCGTTATTTATCGCCATGCTACAACATGAAGAAGGCGCACGTTCCGGTGAAAATATAGAAGATGTGCATCAAATGCGCGTCGCTACACGCCGAATGCGCACGCTATTCAAAGCTTTCAAAGACGACTATAAGCAGAAGTCGCTCCGCAAAATTGTGCCCCCATTATGCCGCACCGCCCGTTTGTTGGGTGCAGTGCGTGATATAGATGTACTGTGGGATGATTTACAGCGCTACCACTCTGCTGCCGCTACAGATTTGCAAGCAGGCTATGCGTGGATGCGCAAACGCATTGATAAGCGGCGCAACAAAGCGCGAAAAGCTTTATTGAGGTGGTTAGATAGCGAAGATTATGCGGCTTGGCTAGATGCCTTTACTGGCTTTTTGATAAAAGCGGGGAAGGGCGCTGTTAAAGTTAATGAAGATGACATAACGCCTTATCAAGTACGTCATGTTTTACCCGTTCTTTTGCACCAACGGCTGGCCGCTGTCCGCGCCTTTGATGTGGTGATTGACGAGGCGAATACGACTTCTTTGCATAATTTGCGCATTCGATTTAAGCAGTTGCGCTATATGGTCGAGTTTTTCCGCGATGTGCTTGGTAGTTCCGCAGAAAATTTCATCGAAGAAATCAAAGCCATGCAAGATTTGTTGGGGCGATTGAACGATATTGCCGTGGCACAAGCGATATTGTCTGATATGAAGCGCCCCGATGAAACAGTTGCCGCCGCTGTTGAGCAATATACCACCGCCATTCTCACTGAACAGCAGGAACTATTAGCAGCATTACCGAACGCATGGGCGCGTTTCAATTCGCGGATTGTTCAACGCGCCCTGTCCGATGCTTTATTGGTATTACGCTAATGACGAACCCCGAAGCGCGTCAGCAAGGTAACACCATCACCAGCAGGCTCGCCATCAATGGTGACGGGCAAACGTTCACCCGTTCGCCAATTATAGATGCCAACGACTATTTTATACCCGTCGCCATTGGGTACATCTGGGAAATCGCGTAGGCTTAACTGGCGGCGATCTAAGATATATTCACCCACTTCCCACACTTTGGTGCTGTAATAAGCATGTCTGTTTGGTGCAACTGGCCCATCCCATGTCGCATAGACTTCGTCTGTTTCTGGGTCGCGTAGGTGAATATAAATCATATAATCTTCATCAATCGGCTGAAGTGGCTGCCATACAAATTCAAAGGTGATACGCTCATTCTGAATAAATCGGTTGAAAGAGACGTTATTCCCTACGAAACGTATGATGCCGCCGAAGACCACTTCCCCATAGCGCTCGCCAACATTGAACCCGTTTTCAAATAGCTGAAAGCGGTTGTCGAGATTGAGTTCGTACAGCTCATAAAAGAAGTTGCCATCATACTGGGCGGTGACCTGCGTCATAATTTCGCTGCGCCCCAATGCTGATACAATCTGCGTATCAGTCGGCGAAATACCTGCCCGCTCATAGGCGCGTAGGGCGTGTTTGCTATAGATAAAATGTGTTGCGCCTCCCAATTCGCTCAGTTGCGTGGGGAGTGACTCAATATCAAGGTCTAGCAACGGAAAATGGAACGGCAATAATTCCGCGTTTGGTGCGATGATTTTTGGCGGCGTATCATGCGTGTCGATATATTCGTTGATTTTATCGACGACCATCATCAAAGACCCGCTTTCTGCCCCATAGCGCGCTCTATCATCGGGCAGTTTATCGGTGAAAAACCAATCCCAACCAGCCCCATAATCGTGGAATGTGATAAAAGTGCCCGGAATAGCCAGCGCAATCAGAGCGAAGCGGTAAACTCTGCGGCGTTTCTGCGTCCACACTTGAAGGCGTTCTGGTGTGAGCCAATGCGCCACAATGACTGCCGATGGCATCAACATCAACGGCACTATCGGGAATGAGAGGCGGTAGTGATAGCTATAGGAATAAAACCAAGTGAAGAAATAGGGCAGGGCTAAAGCGGCCATCCATCCGATGATAGCGGCTTGTTTGGGCGTTTGCCCTTGATAGCGCTCGCGCACATATTGCCATAACGCATGGAGCAGAATAATAACGCCCGCCGCTATCAATGCCCATTCAACAGGGTTGATATAACTATCAGGCGGGTTGATGCGATATTGGGGTGTCTGGAAAATCTGCCATGTCCATAGAGGGATGATTGTTGGCAACGTGCCCCCGAAAATCAAACCTGCGCCGAGTAATAGGCGTTTTACATTTGGCCGATTTTTTGCGCCCCATAGCAAATAACAAACAAATAAGGCTAAGGCCACCAGCGGCCAGCTAAATTCCCGCCCGCTGCGCTCTGCCAACGATAACCAGTAATCCGGTGGGAAATCGACCGCATTATGCCCTAGCAAGATATTGCGCCCATACCATAACCCGCCCAGCGGCACGGTGAAAACGCCCATGAAGAATGCCGCTTCAAAACGGGGTAAGAATGCCCGCCAATTCCCCTTTACGCGAATGAATTCAATAGCAACCGCCAGCATCACCCCCCAAACGAGCGCGCCTGCGG
>WGEI01000008.1 GCA_015492875.1 Anaerolineae bacterium
ACCGCGACCTTGTCACCATCATCGGTGACCCCGCAACTTTACAAGAGGTGAATGTCTTTGCAGAACCAACCGTAGATACTTCTATCGTTGGCGCAACACAAACATGGGAAGCCATTACCCAAACACCCGGCGGCATCCTCACCGCCACAGCTAACGCCCGCGTATTACCCGCACCGGGAACGCGCATCGCCCCGCCGTCAGGGGAAGAAGCCGTTAGCAGTGACATTTTACCCACATTCACTTATCCGCCTAATATCCCGCCGGGACCGCCCGAAAATCTCATCCTAGAGACAACCCCAACCCCATCAAATGCCCCAAACGGAGGAACTAATGGTAATAACATCCCCCCCATAGGCCCCATTATCATTCTTGGTGCATTAGGGATTTTGGGGTTATTCGTCAACTCTATGCGGCGGTAAATAAAAAAAGCCCACCTGTCACGGCTGGGCTTTTACTCACTGTTACTCAAAAATTTAGTGGCTACATCCACAGTTTCCACTGGCACAAGCGTCATCTTCTGCCGCTGCATCATCGCCCGTACGGAAAGAATGCCCGCAGCCGCAAGTAGAAACAGCATTGGGGTTATCAATACGGAAGCCACCACCCATTAAGTTATCAACATAGTCGATCACTGCGCCTTGTAAATACATCATGCTAGTCGGATCAATGACCAACCGAACCCCATCAACCTCAACCACCTTGTCAAACTCTTGGGGGGCTTCTTCAAAGCGCATACCGTACTGCATCCCAGAGCAACCACCGCCTGCAACAAACACCCGCAAAACGTAATTGGGGATTTCTCGCTCTTGAAGTAATTTACGGATAATACCAGCAGCTGTATCGGTCACTGTAACCACCGGAGCATCTTCAATGGTTTCCGTGTTATTGTCTTGTTCAGCTAATGCCATAGCTCATATCTCCCTCACAACGCATAAGTGCCATCATTGTAACATAGGGGTTAAATCAGCGTCAATAAAAATGAAATTTGTCGTAAAAATGTGGATTAACCGCGCTTTTTAGTTCGCGCGTTTAGCGATGAAGTACGTGCAGCAATCACTACCTTCGGCGATGCGCCCTACCACTTGGGGTACAACCCCCAACATTTGCGAAATCAAACGCACATCCATCAAGCAGAGGTGATTGTCATGCGCTAAATCAGCATAAGGGCACTGTTCCGTATGAAGCAAATATCCACCTTCACAAGTTTCCCACACTGCCTCATAGCCATGTTCGCTCATATAGGCAACAACAACATCTAAACGCTCCTCTAAAGAGCCTTCTGGCTGCACTTCTGCCGCCATCTTATCTGCCACGTCATCTAAAATAACATTAACCTCTTGTTCAGGAAATCTCTCCTGCAATGTGCCAATTAAATAGGCGGCCAACTGCTGGTAATTATTGGGAAAGAATGCGGCGGCCTTTTGCGTTAATGCGTAAATGTGCTGTGGCCTGCCGGGTGTATCACGATGGCGCTGCTTTGGCGCTGCAATCAGCCCTTCTTCCTGCAAACGCGCCAAATGATGGCGCACAGTCACCGCTGTGATACTGCCACGCCGAGAACGCAAAATATCGACTAATTCATCAACCGTTGCCTGCCCGCGCTCTTTCAATATCTCTAGAATATGCTTTCGTGTTTCTTGCATATACAGCTCGCCTAATTTTTCAGGTAATTATCATCAAAAAGCATAGCATCACGCCTACCGTATTGTCAAATGTCAAGAATGCGGTTAGGATGTTGCAGATATTCTTTTTGTATTCAGGAGCAGCAGAATCCGTGACACGTGTGGCATTTCAGGGAGTACACGGTGCATATTCCGAACAAGCCTTACGCCAGCATTTCGGCGATAAAGCAGAGCCATATCCCTGTCCTACCTTAGGCGACCTATTCAAAGCAATTCTCAGTGGAGAGGCGCACTATGGCGTCGTGCCAGTAGAGAATGCGCTCGCCGGCGCTGTTCGACAAGCCTATGAGCTTCTTATGGATTCCGACTTGCGGATACAAGCAGAAATCATTCTCCATGTCCACCACGCTTTACTTGCACCACCGGGCGAAACACTAGAGACAATTCAATTTGCGCGTTCTCATCCACAAGCTTTAGCCCAATCGGAACAATTTCTTAAACGTTATGCCATTCAACCTATACCATACTATGATACAGCTGGCTCTGCGCGTGATTTATCCGAGCAGCCCAAGCCACACACGGCGGCCATCGCCAGCGAGCTTGCAGCGGAGCTATACAACCTCAATGTCCTCGCCAAAGAAATCGAGGATGTCGCGTTCAACTATACCCGTTTCTTTGTCGTTGGGAATGAGGACCCGCCACGTGGCGAATACAATAAAACTTCCTTAGTTTTTGCTACGCGGAATCGCCCCGCAGCGCTTTACGAATGCTTGGGAGCATTTGCTGAAAATAATATCAACCTCACTAAAATTGAATCCCGCCCCCGCCGTAACCGGCCATGGGAACCGGTCTTTTATTTAGACTTCGAAGGGCATTGGGAAGATATCCCCTGCCAGCGAGCTTTAACACGCTTGTTACAGCTGGCATCTTTCGTAAAAATGTTAGGCTCGTATCCAGCGATACGAACACAATCTGTTGGCATTTAAGTTAAGGGGGAGACAATGCAAAAATTAGATGTTGCAATACTAGGTGCAACGGGCGCAGTTGGCCAGCGTTTCATCCAACTGCTACAAAATCATCCCTGGTTTCGCGTTGCCGAAGTCATCGCCTCTAGCCGCAGCGCCGGTCGCCCTTATGGCGAAGCGGTGAACTGGATTCTCGATGGCAACCCACCAGAGGATGCCGCCAATCTCACTGTAAAAGCC
>WGEI01000009.1 GCA_015492875.1 Anaerolineae bacterium
CTCTATGTCTTTGATAAACCGCTCTCTGGCAATCAGTATTTATTAGAAAATGGCGCAAAGCCCGTCCCATCTGGCTGGGATTTAGATTGGCACACCTGGGCGGAGCAACTACTGCTCAACTATCCGATTGAGTGAACTCTGAAGCGAGCAAGCTATAAAGCGCCATATCTACATAACGCCCATGCAGCATTTTATCTTGCCGCAAGATGCCTTCAAATGTAAAACCCAACCGTTCAGCTACGGCAATACTGGGGTGATTGTCTACTGCCGCGCGTAAAATAACGCGGTTCAGGCGCAAGTTATGAAACCCAAAGCGCAAAAGCCGCCGTGCGGCCTGTGTCATAATGCCTTTGCCTGTATATTCCTCTCCTAACCAATAGCCGATTTCCGCCTTATCATTGAGCATATCCACATCAAAGAGCGACACTGTCCCCACCACATTGCCCCGATAGAAAATCAGCGGGTTATAACGGCGCTTGTCATAAAAGCCTTCGTGCACATAGCGGAAAAAACGATAGGTTTCTTCAATGCTTTTATGCCCGTCTGCCCAGTTTAAGTATTGTCGCAAGTACGCGCGATTGCGCTGAATGAGGGCGAAAAAGGGCACAGCATCTTTGGCAGTTGGCAGCCGTAATTCAATAGCATCATGAACAATTAGGTGTAATAGCTGGCTTTTTTCCATATAAAATAAACCCCTTTGGTACTGAGCATATTATGCCCTAACTTATCTTCCCGCAATTTTGTAAACGGGCATATTCAATCTTTAAGAGGATGGCTATACTGTAATGCGCATTGTTCTCATCTTCAATTGAAGGAGACCACTTTATGCCGCTGTTCACCATCTTTATTTTCGCTGCGGTATTTATTGGCGCTGGTGTCATGTTAGCGCCTGCTTGGTCAACGCGCCAGCCGCGTATTGCATTGGCGACAACGCTGGCTATTGCGCTGGTTGTTGGCGGCACAGTCTTTTGGGCTTCTGCTTTTGGCTGGAACAATTTGGTGATTGATTACATGTTATTTGCGCTAGTATCTGCCATTGTGCTTGGTGGCACACTCTCTCAAGCACAGGCGAGGGCAGAGGCGCGTGGTGAAATTTTGTTAGACCGTGATCAGGGGTGGCCTGGTCCGCAAGACTTGGTCTTTTTCGCCATCATTGGCCTGCTCTTCATCATCCCGGCTTGGGCTTTATCTGTGCCAATGGGGACAGACGCGCAAGGGTTAGGGTATTTGGCGTTGATGGCGCGTGATGGCGGCGGCTTGAATACCCTCGCGCCGTATCATCCAGAAATTACTTATTTATACCCGCCCGGCATGACCGCTCTCAGCGCCTATCTCAGCTTGCGCTTAGGCCAACCTATGCCGTCAATTCAGTTTGGGGTGGGCGCAGTTTTGGGGGTATTATGCGTCTGGCTAGCTTATGATTTAGGGGCAGAGATTGAGAATAAAAAACTTGGCCGCGCTTTTGCTTTAGCTATGCTGGGCGAATTTGCCCTGTTTGGCCTCTTTCTAGAAGGCCAATTTTCCGCCATGATGGGCGTGCTCTTCGGCTTGGCCTTTGTCCTCTACGCCTTACGCTACCAACGGCATAAAACACCTGCCGATTTGGTCGGTGCTGGCCTGCTCTTTGGGGCGACGGTTCTCGCCAATCCCAACGTGGCCATTGCAGCCCTTCTTGGCTTTGTCGGCTGGTTAGTTGTGATGAACTTGGGGCAGCCACGCTTAACGGGCTACCATTTTATTGCGCTGGCGTTAGGTGTTCCCTTTGTGGCGCTTTTGGGATTAGGACCATGGTTGATTGATAACTGGGGGCTTTTCCAGCAAGATATTGCCTCGCCCTACACCAGCAGCTTGGGGGATTTACCACAAATTTTACTGGTACATGGCGTACTCATTTTAGGCTTTGGGACGATAGGCGCTATCATTGGCCTTAAACAGCGTGCCCAACCCGCATTATTTGCGCTTATTTGGCTCGCCCTCGCCCTTGATTTTGCGACAACGGGAATTATTCCCAGCCTCCTAGCGCCATTTGATACCCCGCTTACTCGTTATGATCACCCTGCTCGAATTGGTTGGAGCGGCGCGATTATCCCACTCACGATTTTGGGCGGCTATGGCCTTTATTGGGTGTGGGAGCATGTGATTGCTCCCCGCTATGGGCGCTTTTTATATGCCCGTGCTTATGTGTTGATGATGGGTGTGGCCGTTGTGCTGGTGGTAACGGGCTTTTCTTCTGAGGCGTTACTCGCTTCGGCACGTGATACCTTAGACCTGCCCGCCGCTTATGCTACATGGGCAGATGTAGATGCCATGCTCTGGTTAAAAGCGCATGCTGCCCCCGATGCGCGTATCCTCAACTATGAAAGCCCACTAGGGGATTGGGTGCCAGTTATCGCCGAGCGTGATAGCGTGTTCTTCCCCATGTCGCCCGTTTATATTGGGGCAGATGCCGCGCAGCAGCAACAAGCCCAGTGGCGGGCGTTCTGGCAATCGCCAACAGCATCAGAGTTTGAAGCGCAGTTCCAAACTGATAGTCTAGATTATGTCATTGTACCTCAGGCCGTCGATTTAACCGAAGCTTTAACTTCTTTGCCATACTTGCAGCTTGTCTATAATGTAGATGGCGCGCAGGTCTATGAGGTTATATCGCCATAAAACCACACTCCCACATGAGAGGCTGATTTATGAAGTTGAACGCTCTTCACAACCGAACGCTTATTTTTCTGCACATTCCCAAAGCTGGCGGTAGCACGATGAACACAGTGCTTGATTGGCAGTATGGCCAGAAGCACACCTATACGATTAGCGTTCATGCTGGCATCCCTAAGTTCCAAGCTCTGCCAGAAAGCGAACGCGCCAAGATAAAATGCCTTAAAGGGCAATTTGCTTTTGGCATTCATAAGTGGATACCGAACTCATGGACATATACCACCGTTATCCGTGACCCTATCAAGCGCGTTATCTCCAACTATTTCTATGAAAATACCCGCCGCCGCAAACTCGGCCTCCCCGAAGCCGATTATACGCTAGAGGAATATATCCTCACCAAAAGCCCGATGCAGGTTCATCAGCAGCTGCGCCTCATTATTGGTGGCGACGAGGATATTAAAACCATCCTTCACCATAAGCCATTACCGGATGATGCCGTAGAAATAGCGTTGTCCCGCCTACAGGAGCATTTTTGCGTTGCGGGTTTGTTAGAAGAATATGAGCTTTCCATCATGCTCATGGCGCATGTGTTGGGGTGGTCTAGAGTATGGTTTTATCCGCGCCTTAATACCGCAACTAAGCGCGCCTCGTTAGAAGATTTCCCCCTCAAAACACAGCGCTTGCTGAAAAAGTTGACAGAACCAGAACGAGAATTCTATGAGCAAGCCCGCCAACGCTTCTATGAGCAAGTTCAATCGGTGGAAGCAGACCTCGTAACCGCCGCAAAACGCTTGAAGCGGAATAGCCGTTTATACACCAAATTTTATGAAGCCGTCCGCCCATTTCGCAAGACTGTACTATGGCGTAAGATACGTCAGGGAATACGTCGCTGAACGCTGTGAATTTCCGACTATAGGGGGGATATGTGTTATATTTGGGGCAGTTTTGAGCGCAATCATGAATGAGGATATAATCATGGCTTATGACCCCATTACTCAAGACCCACTAGAGCGTGACTCCGATTTTCCCCCTACACTGGAGCAAGTGACATTGCATTGTTCGGGGGATTATCTTAACGGCACGTTATACCTTGCCCAGGGCGAAGGCCCTCATCCTGCTGTCATTTTGTTGCATGGCTTTGCGGGTTATGAGCGTAATTTTGACCTAGCGCAGGCCTTGCGGCGCGGCGGATATAATGTGCTAATTTTCCATTATCGCGGCTCGTGGGGCAGCGGCGGGGTTTTCTGCTTCAAGCATGTGCTGGAAGATACCCAAGCCGCCTATCACTTTATGCGCTCTACGGAGGCGCAAACCGCCTACCGCACAGACCCTGAGCGGATTGCATTGGTCGGGCATAGTATGGGCGGTTGGGCGGCGTTGCTCACAGCAGCACAGTTACCGTCTGTGCCAGTTGTGGCCTCTATTGCCGGTGTGAACTTTGGCGTTTGGGCAGATATGGTCGCGGACGACCCGGCCATGCGCGGTTTTACCGAGCGCTTCATGGAGCAAAACCTCGCCCCCCTGTTAGGCGCTAACGCAGATATGCTGGTTGATGAGATTTTAGAGCATCGCGCCCTTTGGAATACGCTCCACATGGTTGATAAATTGGTCAACCGCCCCGTTTTACTCGTCGCTGGGCGTTATGATGTTGACGTTAGCCCCCATCTGTTCCACTTCCCTCTGGTGGAGGCGTTAGAGCATGGGGGCGCACAGCATCTTTCCCATCATTTATTAGATAGTGACCACGCTTTCAGCAATCGTCGTATCACATTGGCGCGTTTAGTGCTCGATTGGCTGAACCAATCGCTATAATCAATAACACCAATCTACATGAAATACAGCAAAAGACTTGCCGCTGGCTAGCTCTTTCGGTAATCTTCAATACTGGAAGCGCACGGAACGCGCATAAAGGAGTGGGCATGTGGACGACTTGCAATCGCGGATAGATGCTTTACGCCGCAAACTAGAACAATTACCAGATGATGAAAGTGGGCACTCAGAGGCGATTCGCCAGCTAGAACCAGAAGCGCGTGAATTGCTCAGTGATGCCAAAAACACGCCGTTTGAAGCGGCAGCGCAGGCGCTTTTTGCGCAACTCGCCCGCCAATCTTCTACACAAGCGACAACTGCCGCCACCGTGCGCGGGTTGGTGCGCCGTGCCCGTATTCGGATAGAAATTGCCGGCGATGATGAAGATATTGACGAGGCGATAGATATTCTGGCGGAGGCTTTGGCGCTTAGTCCAGAGGATGGTGCGGTCATCCAGCTGTTGCAAGAGGCCGCGACCCATAATGAGCAAGCCGCCCGCCGTGTGCAAGATTTGTTCAATCGCTATGGTGTAGCTATTGCCCCCACTCCACAGGAAGATTTGCCGCCTACCCAACCCGCTCGCGATAAAGACATTGCCTCTTATCCAACCTCTGCCGGCTATCCCGCGCCAGAGGCCGAAATCCGCGACCGCCCACAGTCCGATGTGCCCTCTGCCCGCCGCCCCGGACAAGGACCGCTCTATCAAGGCTCGGATATTGACGAAATCCTCTCCGCTTTAACACAGGCTTACTATGCTGGGGAGTACCAAGAGACGATAGAACTGGCCAACCGCATTTTAGCCCAGCAGCCGGGTAACCCCACTGCGCTAGAATACCGCCAGAAGGCCGAAGATAATCTTATTCGCGGCGTCGTGCCAGACCATCGCATTCCTTTCGATGCGCGCGTAGCTTATAACCGCGCAAACTCCTTAGTGCGCGCTGGCAATTATGAAGAGGCCGAGCGGCTCTATCGTGAAGCCCGCGACTTGGCCGAACGTAGCGGCGTTTTAAGCTGGAAGGACGCTGAACAAGCTTTGCTCGATATTCAGGATTTAGCCCTCGCCCGTGAATTGCTCAATGAGGGCGATCGGCTCATGGCTGTTGATAACTGGTCAGAAGCCCTGCGCAAATACGAGGGTGCGTTGCGCGTCGTGCCCAATGACCCGCAAGCCGAAGAACGGGTGGAGATGGTGCGCCGTGTGCAGCAAGATGCCGATCAGGTCGCTGTACAGCTCAATATGCTGGGCGGCTCTCTGCAAGAGCAAGTGGAGCAGCTCCAACAAATTCGCCAAAGTTTAGCCCGTATTCGCCAGCTTTTGCCCAATAGCCAACGCCTAGCAGATTTGCAAGCCGAAGCGGACAATCGCCTGCAAGCCATCAAGCTTCAGCTACAAGACCAAGCCCAAGCGGCATTAGCCCGCGCCCAAAGCTCTACTTCTTTAGATGAGCAACTAGACTTGACCAACGAGGCCTTACGCCTGTTGGAAATGGCGGTTGATTTAGACCCTGCCGATACCAAACTCAGCGAACTGATGCAAACCGCCCGCGCCAAAGCTGGCGATATGCAGCGGGCACGCCAAATTATCGAACGGGCAGCGGCGCTTATCGCCCAAAATTTTGATAATGAGCTGATGCAAGCCCGCACGATGCTCGCTGGTCTACGCGATTATGCGCAGGATGAGCGCTATCGCATGATTGTCAGCGATTTGCTTGCCCGTTATATTGAGCGCGCGGAATATGCCCTTGCCGACGGCAATATCAGCGAGGCGGAAACATGGCTGACTGCCCTTCGTGAAGAGCCATTCCGCATTCTGGGGCGACGTGCCGAACTCCAACGTTTGGAAAACGCCATTCGCCGCCAACGGACGCGCGGACGGGTGATTATGCTGATGACATTAGGCGCGGTGGGGATTATTCTACTATTTGTCGCCTTACTTACTCGTGACCAATGGCAACCTGTGCTCTTCCCGCCACCAACCGATACGCCAACTTATACACCGACGATTACGGCAACATTCACTCCAAGCATCACGCCCACGCCTAGCAATACGCCAACGGCCACCATCACCCCATCGCCGACCAGCACATCAACATGGACGCCAACGGCCACATGGACATGGACACCATCGCCAACATGGACGCCCTCATGGACGCCGACAGCATCCTTCACGCCAACGCATACCTTAACGCCGACCCATACCCCGACGGTGACACCAACATTCACTCCAAGCATCACGCCCTCACCGACGGATACGCCGACGATTACGCCCACCGCCGCCGTATTGTGCCGTGTGATTGTCCCGGGCCCTGACCCCATTAACGTGCGTTCTGAGCCGACAACAGCCGCCCCGCGCATCACCTCTCTGTCAGAAAATACCATTCTAGAAGTGGTTGCGCGGGCGCGCCAATTAGGTACAACAGAAGGGCCAATCTGGTATCAAGTTCGCGCCCAACTCGGGGCAACCTCCTTCGTGGAAGGGTGGGTGCGGCAAGATACTGTCACTGAAATCGATAATTGCAATGCCATACCCTTCCCATAGGGAAAAGGACAACAAGCTACGATGTGGAAACTATATTCATGGAATGTCAACGGCATTCGTGCCGCACAGAGGAAAGGATTTCTAGACTGGCTTCAACAAGTACAGCCAGATGTTTTGGGCGTGCAAGAAACCAAAGCCCAGCCCGACCAACTTGACGCAGCCTTGCGCCAACCTGAGGGCTACCATACCTATTGGGCGAGTGCAGAGCGTAAGGGCTATAGTGGCGTTGCGCTTTATAGCCGTACTAAGCCGCAACATGTGCAGTTAGGGCTTGGCGTGCCAGAATATGATGCTGAAGGCCGTACAATTATCGCTGATTATGGCGAATTCGTCTTTATTACCGCCTATTTCCCCAATGGTATGCGTGATCATAGCCGCGTGCCGTTTAAGATGCGTTACAAACGCTTGTTTTTGGAATACATTAACCAGTTGCGTGCACAAGGGCGCTCGGTGATTTTCTGTGGCGATGTGAATACCGCCCATCAGGAAATTGACCTCGCCCGCCCCAAGCAAAATCGGAAAACTACCGGCTTTTTGCCCGAAGAGCGGGCTTGGATTGATGAACTCACTGCCACTGGTTGGATAGATATTTACCGCGAGCTTAACCCCGCCAAAGAGGGTGCTTATACCTGGTGGTCAAACCGTAGTGGCGCTCGTGAGAGGAATGTGGGATGGCGGATTGATTATTTCTTCATCTCACCTGATTTGCGCGACCGCGTGGTCGGCGCTGCCATTCATGCCGACGTGCTCGGTAGCGACCATTGC
>WGEI01000010.1 GCA_015492875.1 Anaerolineae bacterium
GTGCAGAATGTGCTCAATGAAGTGTTGCAATGTAGCCCACATGCGCTAGCGGCAGCGAAAGCGCTACTTTTCGAAGTCAAAGATAAACCGTTGGATGAAACGGTAGAGTATCGTGCCAACCTACTCAACCAATTGCGGCAAGGCGAAGAGGCGCAAGAAGGTATGCTCGCCTTTTTGCAGAAGCGGCGTCCATCTTGGGCGGTTACAAACGAGGTTGAAGGGGATGATTAGTAAAATCCTGATAGCAAATCGTGGCGAGATAGCGTGTCGCATTATCCGCACCTGCCGTGAAATGGGCATAGCGACTGTTGCCGTATTTTCTGATGCTGATGCAGAGGGGCTTCACACCCAATTAGCCGATGAAGCAATGCACATTGGTGAAGCGCCTGCTAGCGCTAGTTATCTCAATATCCAGCGGATTTTAGAAGCGGCTGATATAACAGGGGCAGATGCCATTCATCCCGGATATGGCTTTTTAGCGGAAAATGCAGCTTTTGCGCAAGCCATCATTGATGCGGGTTTAATCTGGATTGGGCCTAAGCCAGAAACCATTGCAGCTATGGGCGACAAGCGGCAAGCTAAACTGCTACTCGAAGATGTTGTGCCTGTTGTGCCGGGCTATAGTGGTGAAGACCAAAGCGATGAAACGCTCATCGAAGCGGCGGATACTATCGGCTATCCGATTATGGTGAAAGCGGCAGCAGGTGGCGGTGGCAAGGGCATGCGACAGGTCAACGCCAAAGAAGCCTTGCCCGAAGCGCTCATGGCGGCGCGGCGTGAAGCAAAAAATGCCTTCGGTGATGATACGCTTATCTTGGAGCACGTGGTGGAGAACCCGCGCCATATAGAAGTGCAAATTGTCGGCGACTCGCAGGGGCGGGTTATCGCATTAGGAGAGCGTGAATGTAGCGTTCAGCGCCGCCACCAGAAAATCATCGAAGAGACGCCATCTACAGCATTGAACGATGCTATGCAAACCGAGATGTCAGCGGCGGCAGTGCGCATCGGTAAGAAGCTGGGGTATATTGGCGCGGGCACTATAGAGTTCCTCGTTGGTGATGGCGATAAATTTTATTTCATGGAGATGAACACGCGCTTACAGGTCGAACATCCCGTCACGGAAATGGTGTATGGCGTGGATTTAGTGCGCTGGCAAATTTTGATTGCGGAAGGGTACAGTATCGATACCATTAGCCCTACTCCACCGCTCCCTCATGGCCATGCCATTGAAGCGCGAATTTATGCGGAAGACCCGGAAAATGGCTTTTTGCCCGCTACTGGTAAGGTCTTGAGTTGGCGTTTGCCTGATAGCGATGATAATGTGCGCGTCGATAGCGGCGTGCAAACAGGCGACATCGTCTCTACGCATTATGACCCGATGATCGCTAAAGTTATCGCCTATAGCCCATTTTCTCGTGAAGAGGCTATTCGCAAGCTGGCGAATGCACTGCGTCAAGTTCAGCTCTTCGGTTTGCAGCACAACATAGACTTTTTGCAGCGCGTTTTATTACACCCAAACCATTTAGCTGGGGATATTTCCACCTGTTTCCTCGACGAACATCCTGAGCTAACTGTAAAAACAGAGGCCAGCCCTCCATTCCATGTATTGATTGCCTTAGCCCTCAGTGAACAGCCAATAGGAGGATACTACCGTAACAATCCAAACCGTCCAATTGAGCATACTTACACATACAACCATACAGCGTATCAAATTTCAGTCACACCTATGCGGCAGGTAAACACCTTTGAGGCGCAACATGAGGAGAAGAGCGCTACAGTTGTGGTGCGGGAACAAACGGCAAATACGCTCACACTTGATATAAACGGCCACCGCCGAGTATTCACCATAAGTTTTGAGAATGAAAAGCGTTGGGTGCACGATGGGCAAGGCCACTATAGCTTATCATGGGTGACGCCCTTGCCAGAGAGCGGCGGCAAACGAGAGCGCGAGGGTTCACTACGTGCCCCAATGACAGGGCAAATTATTGAGGTTATGGTGGAAAAAGGCCAAATCGTGAAAACGGGCGATGTGCTGGTCAAATTAGAGGCTATGAAGATGGAACACAGCATTGAAGCCCCCTATGATGGCGAAGTGGCTATACTTTATTGTGCAAAGGGAGAAACCGTACAGGCGGATATGGTGCTACTAGAGCTGACGCCAGCGGAAAACGAAAGCTAATGTTAAGATTGCATAAGCGATGGGGTTTTTGTAATCCAGATTACAGAACTTTTGTTTTATCGCTGCGACAGTAGTTAGAGTTCTTCATGAGCAGCAAAGCTCATCAACCACAAGAAGTCTTTTATTCCCCTATTGATATATGGAGGCTGTATGTTCAAGTTTAACCGCCGTACACTCCAACACATCATTTTGGTGATGATGCTAGGGTTACTGGTCATCGGTAGCGCACTGGTCGTTGGTGCGCAAGAAGAAAATGTGCTACGTGTCGGCATCAATGCCCCGGCAGAACTCGACCCAGCGCTGGGCACAGCAGATACTGAGATTATTTTGAACCGTTCCATTTACGACTATCTCATTGAAATTGCTCCGGATAACAGCTTAGTCCCCAATTTAGCCACTGACTGGAGTGTGAGCGATGACGGATTAACTTATACGTTCAATCTGGTAGAGAATGCCGCTTTTCATGACGGCAGCCCCTTCACCGCAGCCGATGTCGTTTTCACCTATAATCGCTTGAAAGAACTGGAATCTTCTGCATTGGCCTTGCTAGGCGATTTTGAAGTAGAAGCGGTGGATGATTTCACGGTTCAATTCACATTAGCGGATGTCAATCCCGATTTCTTGTTCGGTGTGGCATCGCGTTTTGCCGCCATCTTGAAAGACGGCACAGAATCACCAAATGTGCTGGTTGAAGGGGATAATCCCTA
>WGEI01000011.1 GCA_015492875.1 Anaerolineae bacterium
ACTAAACGCGGGTCCCAGCGCTCGGTTTCATCGTGCATCTTGCGCGCTACCCGTTGCTCTATCTCCAACTTATCTTTAGGCGGTTCTGGCGTTTCGCCCGCATCTTCTTTCGCCCGTTCTTCGGCGTTTACCCCGCTTAAATAGGCGATGTATTCCCCATCTGGCGACCATTGCGGGCTGGTAGCGCCCGTTTCGGCGTTAGTCAATGCCCGCGCTTCACCGCCCATACCAGTTAATGGCAAGAGGTAAATTTGCGGCTTTTCGCTTCGCGTTGAAACAAATGCCAGCGTTTTGCCATCTGGTGACCAGCGCGGCGTGTTATCTTTGTTGCTTCTCGTAAGCTGGAATGGCTCGCTGCCGTCAGTTGGCGCTAGCCAGATGTTGCGCTGGTAGCCATTTTCTAGTTTATCCACCGTCACTTTGACAAAAGCGATATAACGACCATCGGGGCTAACTTGCGGGTCTTCCACATAAACGATTTTGTATAAATCATCAACAGTAATCGGACGCTTTTCGCTCAAAACACTTTTCCTTTTGGCCATATTGAACGCTGGCTGAATTATAACCCGCCCCTAACAACGGTTGGTCATAAGTGGATATTCTCCCCATTGTTAAATCGCCTTTGGTCTAAAATCGGTTGTCGGCTACAATTAGGATAGGTGTCTAACCGGAGAATAACGATTATGCCAGACCGTTTCATCTTAACGCATATCCGCCGTTTACCTGTCTTTCGTGATTTACCCCCTGCCATGCTCAACTTGATTGCTGGGGCGGTTTCTGTCTACAATTTTGACGTGGGGGAATATATCTACCGACAGGGCGAAGTGTCTCGCGGGTTGTATGTTTTTGTCGCGGGGCAAGCCGTTCTCACACAGACTGGACCTGATGGCCTAGAGCGGCAGGTGGGTGCAATATCTACCAATCAATATGTGAACGAGGATGCCTTGTTGCGCCCCCGCGCAGAGACGGTCTCACTGCGCGCCATCAGCCCAGTAACGCTATTGCTGATAGACCGCCAGCGCCTATTGACCATTATCGACCATCATCCAGAACTGCGCCCATATCTAGGTTTGCCGCCCGCCAATCGCCGTACGGCCTCCGGCGAACGCGCTTTTCGTGGCCAACGGGAAACCGAGCGCATTTTGCTCATGACACGCCGCCACTGGTGGGCTTGGGTGCGCTATGTTTGGTTCGCCATTATCGCGTTTGTTGTCTTAGTGATTATCGCCTTGAGTGTGGATAATGGTTTATTGAAAATTGCCTTATTGGGCGTGGCGCTAATTTTCCCTGGCTTATATACCCTTTACCAATACATTGAATGGCGTAACGATACGGTCATCATCACCGACCAGCGTTTAATGCGCGTTGAGCACCAAATCCTCTCTTTCAAAGAGAGTCGCGCTGTCATCACACTAGATAGCATTCAGGAAACGAATACTATCGTGCCGGATTATGACCTGTTTGCCCGCCTCTTCAATTACGGCACAATCGAGATAAAGACAGCCGGGGAGGCGGGGAACATGATACTCCCCATGATACCCAACCCCGAAGGTGTGCAAGACCTCATCATTGGAGGCCGCGCACAACATGAACAACAGCGCGAGGAACACGAACTGAACCGCATCAGCGCCGAGATTGACCGCGCCCTGGGCTTTGATAATACCCCCGCCCCCCCGCAGCAGCGTGATGATGAACCGCGCCCGAAAAAAGGAGGGTTTCGCTTCCCTGCGCCAATGCGTTATATGACGCCAGAAGGCGATGTGGTCTATCGCAAGCATTATGCACTATGGTTGCGGCAAATCGCCGCCCCGCTTCTCTTCATGTTGCTGATGATAGCGGCTATCTTCTTGCCAACGCTAATCCCGTCGCTCTCGTCTTATGGTATCATTTCGCTCATGGGCATCGGTGGCTTTATCCTCGCCGCCATCTGGTTTTATATCGCCGATTGGGATTGGCGCAATGACCTCTACATTGTTTCTGATGAGACCATCACCATCATTCACAAACGCCCGCTATGGCTACGCAATGAGGATGACCGCATTCTGCTCTCGCGGGTGGATAATGTCGGCTATGATAAAGAGGGCTTTTGGCGCAGTTTGCTCAACTATGGCGATGTGCGCATTTCCTTGATTGGGGCGGACGATCACAAAGTGTTTTATGCCGTCCCCAATCCCCATGAAGTACAAAGCGAAGTTTTGCGCCGCCAAGCCCGCGCCCAGCGAAAGATTGCCGAAGCTGAAGAGCGCAACCGCCGTGAAGAGTTCAGCAAATATATGCAGGTCTACCATCAAAAAATGACAGGCGTAGCACCACAAGCTGCATCTGCCCCTCCTCCCGCCAGCCATCAACCCACATCGCCCCAGCCATACGT
>WGEI01000012.1 GCA_015492875.1 Anaerolineae bacterium
GAGCCATAATAGCAAAAGCGTCGCCATAGCCAAAAATGCTGATACAATCTGACTATCGGTCAAGGCGGAGAAGAACAGTCCTACCGCCAACGTTGCACCACCATATAGCCAAATACCAATATATGCGCCAATGGTATGCGCCATATCAGGACGGGTGTTCATAGAGTTGAGGATGAATTGGTAAACGGCGGTTGTGAGCAATAAGATGGTGTAATAAAACCATGCGCTGAAGAATTTGCCCAATACAATATCGCTATCCCTAACAGGTGCCGTGAGCAA
The DNA here is from genome assembly GCA_015492875.1 of Anaerolineae bacterium. Classification (GTDB taxonomy): domain Bacteria; phylum Chloroflexota; class Anaerolineae; order Aggregatilineales; family Phototrophicaceae; genus S146-30. The sequence continues at coordinate 280 of WGEI01000012.1, forward strand.
TAGCTCCAGCGTACCCTCGCGGCTTTCCTCAGCTAATAACCGCATGGTAAGCAATGGCGCAAAAAAGACCATCACAAACGATAAAAACGAAGGGATTAAGGCGGGGTCTACTGCACGCCGCCCAATACTGAAAGCAATATCGCTGTTGAACAGTAACCCTGTCACCAGCAAAAAACCGGCTGCGATGATGTAAGCCGTTGGCGAGGCGAAATATTGCCCCATTTCACGCATGAACACAATCCGCATTCTGCGCATATCTCAACCCGTCCGTTCCATAATATCGAGAAAAATATCTTCCAGCGTCATCGCCACAGGCCGCAACTCCAGTATCCTATAGCCAGCGGCTAGAACTTGCTCCACGAGTTGCGCCCTAATGTCCGCATCGTGATGGCTACGAATAGCCCAGCCTTCTCCCTGCTTTTCTATCGCCGTAATCTCTGGAATTTGGGAGAGTATCGTTTTGACGGCTGTTTCATCTGCCCCGTCGATATGCACATAGATATGAGTTTCTGGCTGGAGTTGTTGGCGTAACTCTGTTGGCTTACCCTGTGCCACAATTTGCCCGTGATTGATGATGACAACACGGTCACAGACTTGTTCAGCTTCGCTCAGTATATGCGTGCTGAACAAAACAGTATGGTCATTGCCCAATTCACGCACCATGTGCCGCACTTCAATAACTTGCTGCGGGTCAATACCAATGGTCGGTTCATCTAAAATGACAACTGACGGATTGTGAACCAGTGCCTGCGCAAGACCCAGTCGCTGCTTTAAGCCTTTGGATAGGTTGCGCACTAGTGTTTTTCGGCGATTACTCAGTTGAACTCGCTCCAACACATAAGCTACCTGTTGGCGCACCTTACGCACACCGCGCAACTTTGCCCAGAATGACACATATCCCTCAACCGTCATATCAGGATATAGGGGAACGCGCTCTGGTAAGTAGCCGACGTGTTGCCGCACAGACATCGATTGTTCCATTACGTCATAGCCAGCAACTATAGCCCGTCCACTAGTTGGCGGCATGAAGCCCGTTAAAATGCGCATGGTCGTTGTTTTTCCAGCGCCATTTGGCCCTAGTAGGCCAACAATTTCACCTTGCTGGGCGGCGAAACTCAAATTGTGAACGGCGACATGTAAACCATATCGTTTTGTCAGATTTTCTACTTCAATCATGGAGTAACTTTACTTAAGTGGTATGGTCATATAAAGAACTTCTGGCATCCTAAAATTATACACGGCTATCGTCAAGCAAACATCAAATTTCCTGAACAAGCTTTAACAGAATCGGTATAGATAGGGGTTGGTGAAGAGCATTGTGCATATTGCCGATGAATGATGAAATTTTGCACAAAATTTTTCAAAACTCGCTCTTTGCGTTGACTGATGCCCTTTGTTTGCGTAAACTGTTGCTGGTTTATAACACACTTGAGTAGTGGTTTTGCGATTTATATGTTGAATGAGCACCTAACAGCCATCCCACGTCGTCTCCGTCGTCGCCCCCATGTCTTTGAGGTCATGGCGGGGATTTTCGGCTGGTTGTGTGCTGTTTGACCTTAATTTGCCGAAAGTTCGCTAACTAAGCCCTGACCTACTCACGAAAGAGGTCAGGGTTTTTTGTTACATAGGAGTAAACCGAATGTCCGCTGGTATACGTGTTGGGGTTTATGGGGCTTCCGGTTATGCGGGGCAAGATTTAGTAGAGCTATTACGCCATCATCCGCATGTCTCGCTTGTTTTTGCTACATCAGATACTTATGCTGGCGATGCTGTTGCCGGTACTGACCTTGTCTATATCCCGCATGAACAAGCTGATTTAAGCGCTGTGGATGCCGTTTTTTTGGCGCTGCCCCATAAGGCTTCGGCCCCAGTAGCCGCCCGCGCTTTAGCCCACAATGTCAAGGTCATTGATTTATCGGCGGATTTTCGCCTCAATACCGCTGATGCTTACCAACAGTGGTATGGCGTAGAACACCCCCATCCAGAACTATTGCCTGTGCCTTATGGTTTGCCAGAGATTCATCGGGATGAGCTTAGCAACCTGAACTTGGTTGCAGTGCCGGGTTGCTATCCTACAACGACGCTTCTAGGGCTTTACCCCTTGCTGAAAGGTGACGCCCTAGCGCCACAAGCCCCTATTATTGTTGATGCAAAATCTGGTGTTTCTGGGGCTGGACGGTCGCCCAAACCCAATACGCATTTTGTTGAAGTTTTTGGGAATTTAGCGCCATATAGTGCGGGGCGTGTTCATCGCCATGTCGGGGAGATGGAACAGGAAATTGGCAAACTCATGCCCGATTGCGGTTCGCTTATTTTTGTGCCCCATCTTTTGCCCGTAGACCGCGGCCTCATGGCCAGCATTTATGTGACCTTGAATGGAGCGATTACAGCGGATGATGCCCAAGCCCTGTATGAAGAAACATATGCCAATGAGCCACTGGTCGATGTTTTGCCCGTTGGTCAACAAGCCACCTTGCGCCATGTTGTCCGTAAAAACAACTGCGCTATTAGTTTGACGCCTGTTTCACCCCAACACCTGCATATCACCAGTGTGACTGATAACCTGCGTAAAGGCGCGGCCGGGCAGGCTGTACAGAACTTCAATCTCATGTTCGGCTTTGCTGAAACAACAGCGTTACTTTAGGGGGATATATGGTCACGGTCATCAAAATAGGGGGTCACGAAATCGCTGATGAAAATTTCCTGAGCGCACTAGCGCACACTATCCGCCGCCTAGCTTCCCCTACGATTATTGTGCATGGTGGTGGCAAAGAGATTTCCGCTTTGCAGGAGCAACTTGGCATTACACCCCGTTACCTAGATGGCGTTCGCATTACTGATGCGCCATCATTGCGAATTGTTGAGATGGTGCTTTGCGGGACGGTCAATAAACGCTTGGTGCGCTATTTATGGAGGGCAGGTGTAGATGCTATTGGGTTGAGCGGTATAGACCGCGGCCTCATTACAGCGACCCCCATGCAGCGGGATGGCCATGATATGGGGTATACCGGGGAAGTGCAGCAGGTGCAGGCCGATGTTTTGTATAGCTTTCTGCAACAAAATATCACACCAGTCATCGCACCAATTTGCCTGGGGCCAGATAGTGCGTATAACGTCAACGCTGACCATGTGGCTGGCGCTGTCGCAGCAGCTGTTCAGGCAGCGCGCGCTGTATTTTTAACCAACGTGCCCGGTGTTTTATCCGATGGTCAGGTGTTGCCTCAATTACGTATCTCTGAAGTAGAAGCGCTTATTGCCGATGGTGTTATTTCTGGAGGAATGATACCTAAAGTCAAGTCAGCATTAGCTGTATTAAATCAAGGTGTTTCCCGCGTTGTTATCACCAATTTGGATGGTCTTCAAAATGGTGGTGGCACAACTTTTGTTCAATGAGTGTTGGGTGTGGAGGATTTATCATGGAACAAGTGCCGTCAACAACTTTAACTGATGAGATTTTGCAGGGCGAGCAAGCCTATCTTGTGCAAACCTATACCCGCCCCGATTTTGTGCTTGTGCATGGGGAAGGTGTCTATCTTTACGATACCGAAGGCAATGCTTATGTCGATTGGGTGTCTGGGATTGCGGTGAATGCGCTCGGCTATAGCGATGATGGCTTGCAAAAAGCGATTACTAGCCAGTTAGCTACAGGCCTTATTCACGCCAGCAATCTATATCATACCGCTCCCCATGTTCAACTCGCCCGTTTATTAGTTGAAAAGTCATTCGCTGACCGTGTCTTCTTCTGCAATAGCGGCACAGAAGCCAATGAAGCCGCCATCAAGTTCGCCCGTAAAGTCGCTTATAGTCGGGGAAAAACTGGTAAAACTGATATTGTCGCTTTTTCCGGCGCGTTTCATGGCCGCACAATGGGGTCTCTTGCGCTTACCCCGCGTGAAAAATACCAGAAGCCCTTCACACCACTGATGCCCGGCGTTCAATACGCAACGTTTAATGATATTGAAAGCGCTCGTGCTGCTATTGATGACAATACCGCCGCTGTTATAGTGGAGCCGGTGCAGGGCGAGGGCGGCATCTATGTTGCTGATGCTGCTTTCTTAACTGCGTTGCGAGAGTTGTGTGATGCCCATCATGCTTTGTTGATTTTCGATGAGGTGCAGTGTGGTGTTGGGCGCACTGGTAAGCTATGGGCTTATGAACACAGCGGTGTTCAACCCGATATGATGACACTGGCAAAGCCACTTGCAGGTGGTTTGCCAATTGGGGCGGTTCTAGTTACGGAAGCGGTGGCTTCCGCGATGCAACCCGGTGATCATGGCTCAACTTTTGCCGGTGGCCCCGTAGTAACTGCCGCCGCCGTTGAGGTGTTACAGCGTATTAGCGCACCTTCATTTTTGCAGCATGTTCAAGAAGTCGCTGCGTACCTTCAGGAGCGCTTGCAATCGATAAATAGCCCACTTATCAAGGAAGTGCGTGGTGTTGGGTTGATGCAAGCCCTTGAATTGACAGTAGAAGTAGCCCCCATTATCCAAGCGGGTTATGCGCGTGGCCTGCTTTTGGTCAATGCAGGCGCTAACGTGTTGCGTTTCATCCCGCCGCTTATCATCGAAAAGCAGCATGTGGATATGTTGATTGATCGCTTGACCGCTATTTTAGGGGCATATCATGGTTGATGTCATCTCGTCTATTGATAAAGTAACTGGCTTCAGTGCCGCAGGCGTGCACTGTGGTTTGAAGAAAAACGGGGCGTTGGATTTTGCCCTCATTGTGAGCGATTACGATTGTGCGACAGGTGCAGTTTTCACTACGAACCGCGTTAAAGCCGCCTGTGTGTTGGCAGATATGGATAAGCTCAGCCGCGCCGCAGGCCGTATTCGTGCGGTGGCCATTAACACCCGTAGCGCTAATGCCTGTACTGGTGAAATTGGGCTACAAAATGCACAACATACTGCCGAACTTGTTGCAAATAAAGTTGGATGTGAGCCAGATCAAGTGCTGGTGCTTTCAACAGGCGTCATTGGCATGCACTTGCCTATGGATAAAATCGCCTGTGGTATTGAGCTTGCGCACCAGTCTTTAGGTGACTGCTGGCAAGAAGCTGCTGCTGCCATTATGACAACTGATACTCGCCCGAAATATGCTTCAGTCAAGGTTACAACAGATAGCGGTCAAACTTATACGATTGCTGGCATCAGTAAAGGTGCGGGCATGATTGCCCCTAATATGGCCACGATGCTCGGCGTCATTGTTACAGATGCCGCGTTAACTATTGAACAAGCTCAGCAAACTTTATTGATCGCCGCTGATGTGAGTTATAACCGCATCGTTGTCGATGGCGACATGAGTACCAACGATACAGTGTCTTTGCTAGCCAACGGTGCATCTGGCGTTCAGTTACAAACTGCTGATGATTTGGTACGTTTTCAAGAAGCACTAACAGCTTTATGCTCACACCTTGCGCGCGAAATTGTGCGCGATGGAGAAGGGGTGACTAAGTTTGTTACTGTCCGCGTGACGGGCGCACCGGACGATGAATCTGCCCGCCGCATTGCCAATACGATAGCCACGTCGGCATTGGTAAAAACGGCGTTTTTCGGACAAGATGCGAATTGGGGGCGTTTAGTCGCTGCCGCAGGGCGCGCTGGTGTGCCATTAGAGCCGCAAAATTTGCGTTTATGGATTGCAGAAGGCGAAGGTACAAATGGCGCTTTACTATTGTTCGCTGCGGGTATGCCAACTGATTATCAGGAAGAAGCTGCCGCTGCCATTATGCGTAATGATGCTATCACAGTGACTTTAGATTGTGGTATGGGGCATGGCTCATCATATATTTGGACATGTGATTTGAGCCATGAATATGTTTCGATTAATGCGGATTACCGCACATAAACAGGGTGAAGAAAAGGAGCAGACCATTGATGCAAGGTTTACTTGCGCTGGAAGACGGACGGCTTTTTCACGGCCTTGGCTTCGGGGTAGAGGGGGTTCAAACCGGAGAAGTGGTGTTTAATACATCGATGACCGGTTATCAAGAGATATTGACCGACCCATCGTACTACCAGCAAATTGTCACGATGACCGTTTCCCATGTTGGGAATACCGGCATCAACTTAGAAGATATGGAATCCGGACACTTATGGGTGTCCGGTTTTGTTGTACGGGCATTAAGCCCCGTTGTCAGTAACTGGCGCACTCACAGCACACTTGATGCCTATCTGAAGGA
>WGEI01000013.1 GCA_015492875.1 Anaerolineae bacterium
ATGAACCCCCACTTCACACCAGTGGGGAAGCCCGCACCACCGCGTCCGCGCAAACCGCTGGCTTTCACCTCATCGATGACCGCCGCCGGTTTCATGCTGAGCGCTTTCTTCAATCCCTCAAATCCACCATTTTTGACGTAAACCGCATAATCGCGAATATTTGGGATTTCCTGCGCACGTAACAGTATCGGCTGTTGCGTCATTTTTCGCACTTTCCGTCATTAACAGGCTGATTACTGTTGCTTGCCATTTTGCGTCTCATTGCGCCATTGCTCCAGCAATTCCTGCATCCGTTCTTTGGTCAGGTTTTCCACATAGTGAAAGTTACACTGAAGCATCGGCGCTTTGTCGCAGGCGGCCAAACACATCACATGTTCTGCGGTGAACATGCCGTCTTCTGTCGTGCCACCATCTTCAATGCCCAGATGGTCGAGTAACCAAGCATAAAACTCATCCGCCCCTTTGAGCGCGCATGGTAAATCAGTGCAAACCTGTAGCCAATAGCGCCCTTTTGGCTTTTCAGAGTACATGGTGTAGAAGCCTGCGATAGATTTCACCTGTGTCGGGTCCATATCGCAAAGCTCAGCGACTTCTTGGACGGCCTCTGGGCTAACCCAGCCATAGATTTCTTGTGCTAGGTGCAAAAGCGGCATCACCGCCGAACGCTTATCCGGATATTTAGCAAAATGCGCCTCAATGTGGGCGGCATACTGTTCATCTTTTAGCGAAGGCATAGGCGTTCCTCTATCGATCACAGTCGCCAAGAACAATATCTACACTACCAATAATGGCGACTAAATCGGCAATCAGGTGCCCCTCAGAAAGAATCGGAAGGGCGCTAACATGCATAAACGATGGTGTTTTGAAATGCACCCGACGCGGTTTGTTGCCACCTGTACCATGCAAGTAACAGCCGATTTCGCCGCGCGGGCTTTCAATGGCCACATAGACTTCTTCATCTGGCCCGCTGAAACCTTCAGTCCACAGTTTGAAGTGGTGGATAACGGCTTCCATGCTGCGGCCTAATTCGCTACGTGGTGGCGGAACGAATTTGCGGTTATTGCTGCGGAACTCACCCTTCTTCGGCAAGCCTTTAAGCGCTTGTTGGATAATACGAACGCTCTCACGCATTTCGCGGATGCGCACCAAATAGCGGTCGTATACGTCACCATGCTCGCCAAGCGGCACTTCAAAATCATACTGCTCATAGCCGCTATAGGGTTCTGCCTTGCGAATATCCCAGTTAACACCGCTGCCGCGCAGGCTGGGACCAGTCATGCCCCATGCGAGTGCCACTTCTGGCTCAACGACCCCAACTCCTTGCGTACGGTCTAGCCAAATGGGGTTCTTGGTCAACAGTTTTTCATAATCATCGACGCGAGCGGGGAAGAAACCCAAGAATGCGTCCAGCATATCGAAGAATTCTGGCGTTAAATCGCGCCAAACACCGCCCGGACGAATGTAAGACCCCATCATCCGCTGGCCAGAGATGGATTCGAACATGGCCAGAATGCGCTCACGTTCACGGAAGGCATAAAGGAAAACGCTCATTGCCCCCATATCAAGCGCATGCGTCCCTAACCAAACGAGATGGCTGGCGATACGTGATAGCTCTAGGACAATCACGCGAATACGCTGTGCACGCTCTGGCACATCGAGGTCAACTAGCTTCTCAATGGCCGAGCAAAAAGCCATATTGTTCGACATTGGAGAGAGGTAGTCCATACGGTCTGTGAGGACAACGCCCTTTTCATATGGCTTACTCTCAATAGTTTTCTCAATACCGGTATGCAAAAAGCCGACATCGGGCAGGCAGGTGACAATTTCTTCACCATCCAGCTCCAGTAACAGGCGCAACACGCCGTGTGTACTGGGGTGATGTGGCCCCATGTTCAACAACATGGTTTCGCCGGTAAAGGCACGTTCTGAGACAAGGCCGCGTAGGGATTCTAAATCGCCTTCCCAGCGGCGAACGCCCTGTTCATGTTCAGCTATCGCCATAATTAACGCTCCTGCCCTGTGCTCTATTCTTCAGCCAGTGGCTTATGCTTGATGATTTCTTCAACATTGAAGGAGAACTGTACCTGCTCATAACCCAGCGGGTAATCCCGCCGTAGCGGATGCCCATCCCAATCTTCGGCTAGCAAAACCCGCCGTAAGTCCGGATGACCGCGAAAGCGGATACCCATCATGTCGTAAATTTCACGCTCCAGCCAGTTCGCTGCCGGCCAAAGTGAGGTGATACTGTCCACCTCTGGCTCATCTTCGGCGACGAATACCTTCACACGGATGCGGCGCTTATAAAGCATGGAGAGCAGGTGATAGCTCACGGCGAAACGCTCTGGACGCTGCTCGGTTGGCGGTTCTGGATAATAATCTACCGAGCTGATGTCCGAGAGAAAGTTATACACAAGGCCGGGCGTATCGCGTAAAAATTGCAACGCCGCGACCAGATGTTGCGGATGTACGACGATGGTTGTTTCGCCACGAAAGTCCTTAGCATACAGAACCGCCTCTGGTAAAGCGGTTCTCAATGCGGCCACTGGGTCTTTTGCTTCTGGAATTCTCATCTTCATATGTCCCTTTAAGCAATTAAGCCCACTGGGAGATTCTTTCACCCTTCACACGCTCATGCAAAGTCATAATGCCATGAATGAGCTGTTCCGGGCGTGGTGGACAACCAGCCACATATACATCGACGGGGATAATTTCATCTACGCCCTGTACAACAGCATAGTTGTTATATACCCCGCCACATGAGGCGCAGTCACCCATCGAAATCACCCATTTGGGGTCGGCCATTTGATCATATAGTTGGCGAACAACTGGCGCCATTTTGCGCGTCACCCGCCCCGCCACGATCATTAAATCACTTTGGCGCGGGCTGGCACGGTTTAACTCCATACCGAAGCGTGAAA
>WGEI01000014.1 GCA_015492875.1 Anaerolineae bacterium
CCCAGCGTTTCGATGAGAATAGCGAGGCCTTTTGGGCGGAGGATGCGGTGCATTTCAGCAAGGGCGCGGGCGCATTCATCTGTCCAAGTATCAGGATACCAGCCAACAAGATGACCGAAACTCCAACCTTCAATCACTATGTCGGCCACGTTATTCGCAACAGGCATGGCACAATTATCGCCAAGTGCGATAGACCAATTCGTCAAACCGCTTTGATAGAGGCTCTCGTGGGCTACTGCCAACATAGGGCGAGAGAGGTCAAAAGCATGAATTTTTTGGACATAGGGGGCGAGAAGGCGGGTTAAGCGCCCTGTGCCTGCGCCAAATTCGACAACAGTAGCGCCCGCTAAGGGATGCAGGCGGCGGAATGTGCGTAAAAGATTCCCTTGATAATCTTCACAACGCACCAAAGCGTCATAGTGTGGGGCAGCGTGTCTGTAAATATGCCAAAAGTGGTCATCGGTCATGATTCGGCCAATCCTTTAAGATAATTCGCTCATCTGGCGCATCCCAACTAACCAACAAAAAGCGGGATGCGCGATATGATGACGACATGCGCGCCTTCCCTCGCCAGCGCAACTAATACCGCGACTAGCATCAGTTACAACGACAACTTTAACGTCTAAACGCATCATCAGGCCATCGCTATCTATTTGCTTGAATTTACCCCATAAGCCCGTTAACGGGCAAACAAAAAGACGCCCGTTGTGGACGCCTTCTCATCATCAACACAATTCGTTTAAGCCAATTGCGCTTCGAAGGCAGCGAGTTGCTGTTCAAACTTCGTCGTATCGACCTGTGGATAGCGGTCTAGCAGCGCCTTGAAGATGCGCATATATTCGACGATGTCGCCGTGTGTGTACGCTTCAAAACGCAAAGTAATCGCAGGCTGGGTATTGCTCGCCCGAACCAGCCCCCACCCATTGGGGAACAAGGCGCGTGCCCCGTCGACAGTGACAACCTCATAACTTTTCTGAAGTTCCTCCGTCATTTCATCAATCATCTGGAACTTCAAGTCATCTGGCGCGGAGAGGATAATCTCTGGAGTGGCCACGAGGCGGGGAATATCTTCGAACAATTCGGCGATAGTTTTCCCAGAACGGCTGACCACTTCTAAAGTTTTCAATGCCACCAGCGGAGCATCGTCGAAACCATAATAATCTTCGCCAATGAATAAATGACCGCTAACTTCGCCGCCGAGAGGCGAACCCAACTCTGCCATGCGTTGCTTCATCAAGCTATGGCCAGATTTCCACATTTCTGGCTTGCCACCATGCTTCTTGATGATGTCGGGCAAGGCTTGCGAGGATTTCACATCGAAAACAATGGTCGCGCCGGGTTGCCGCTGCAATAGGTCACGGGCGAGGAGAGCCAACAGGCGGTCAGCGGCGATATGGTGGCCATGATTATCGATAAAGCCGCAACGGTCTGCATCACCATCGAATGCCAAGCCTAAATCAGCCCCAAGCTCAACCACTTTAGCCTCTAAATCTTTGGTCATCTCAGGGTCTTCGGGATTGGGTAGATGATTGGGATATGTGCCATCGGGTTCACAATAGAGACAATGCACCTTAAGCCCTAAACGCTCTAGCATGGGGGGCACATACGTACCGCTGAGGCCATTGCCGGCATCAAGCACCACAGTGAGGGGGCGCTCAATTTTCACTTTGGAGGCAATGGTATCCATATGGCGGTAAATTGTATCGAAATCTTGCGTGATTTCACCCTGCCCTTCAGCAAATGCCTCATCGAGGATGATTTGCAGTAGTTCTTGAATTTGTTCACCAGCAAGCGCCAAACGCCCATAGGCCATTTTAATGCCGTTGTATTTGGTCTCTAGGTGGCTACCGGTAATCATGACACCAGCACCTTTTTCGCCATAGCTGGCCGATGCGAAATAAACTGTTGGCGTCAACACTTCGCCAATATCAGTCACGTTCAGGCCAGTTGAGGCAACACCTTCTATTAGTGCTTGCTTTAGTGCAGGCGATGTCAGGCGATTATCGCAACCAACAAACATGCGGTCTGTGCCAAAAGTACGGGGTAAATATGTGCCCAACGCACGCCCAACTAAACGCGCAACATCGGGGGTTAGTTGGGGGTTATCGCCAACGGCAGTGCCACGAATATCGTATTTACGGAAAATTGAACGGTCTAGCTCTAGCATGAGAAAGTTTTCCTCCGTGTAAAAGATGACACAGGTTAATCTTCTTGATTGCGGCGATTGGCGGCAATATAGCGCGCAATATTGTGATAAAGCACATGACAAGCATCTCGCACAGTGGGGCCACGACCGCCAGCTTGCACGCGATTTTGAGCAGCGATAAGACGACTTTGAACACGGGTTTGCGGATTTTCTACGGGTTGGTAAATGATGATGAGATGCCAATCATCAGGATAAACTGTTTGCAAAATATGGATGAGATGGTCAAGTGTTGTCGCGGTCTGTTCATCCAGCCACTCGTGCGCTTTATAGTGAATTGGGCTGCGGGTGGCATCTTCTATCGATGTGAAAATCTGGTAACGTGTGCCAATATCTAACCATAGTTCCTGCAAAGCATCTGCGATAGAGGGCATATCGCGCCGCGCTTCTTCCACCTGCCCCCATGAAGCCGAAGCTGCCCATAAAACACCTTCTGATGTGGCATAGGCTTCAATCTTCAAAAGCGCATCAGGGCTATGATGGATACTGATATAGCCTATCGTCGCCTGCCACGCCATCAGCCCAGTTTTAGGGCGATGGGGAAACGGGCGACGGGCTACAGTTGTGGGGTCAAAATCATCGGACATCGGCGATATTCCCGCTAATTGCTGTCTAGCACCACCTCGCGGCCATCTACTGTAGCGGCAAACTTCAACCCGCCCCCTTTACGGCGACTTAAACTAATGCGCACTTGTGTGCCAGCAGGTGGATTGGCGCGCAAGAGGAAATCGGCCAATGGCTCGCGTACATAGCGGCGGATGATGCGGCGTAACGGGCGCGCGCCAAATTCTGGCTCATCGTTCTGGGCTAGTAGCCATTGAATTGCCCCATCGGTGAAAGAAAGTTCTAGGCCGCGTTCTGAAGCCATACGATTTTCTTTCTTCAGCATCAAACGCAAAATTCGGGCGAGGTCATCATTGTTTAGAGCGTTGAACATAATGACTTCGTCTAGACGATTGATAAATTCTGGGCGGAAGAAATCGCTGACTTCTTCCATCACTTCATTACGAACATCGTCTGTGATTGCAGGCACGGCTAGCTGCTCTGAACCAATGTTGCTAGTGAGGATGATGACACTCTCACTGAAGCGGGTCACATTCCCCCGCCCATCGGTCAGGCGACCTTCTTCTATCACCTGTAACAGCAAATCCATGATGCGGGGATGAGCTTTTTCCACTTCATCGAAAAGCACAATGATATACGGTTGTTGGCGCACGCGCTCGGTGAGTTGCCCGCCTTGCTCGCTATCTACATAGCCGCTGGGCGAACCAATGAGGCGATTAATGGAGCTTTCGTCTTTGAATTCACTCATATCTAGCGGCAGCATGGCATCTTCAGAGCCAAACATAAATTCGGCTAAAGCCTTAGCCAACTCGGTTTTACCCACACCGGTTGGACCTAGAAACAGGAAAGCGCCAATCGGGCGGGCGGGGTCTTTGAGGCCAACACGGGCGGTCTTAATCGCGCGGCTAACAGCAATAACGGCATGGTCTTGGCCGATAATGCGCTCTTGTAAATGCTCTACCATACTGGCATAGCGTGCCCGTTCATCCTCGCCCAACTTACTGACAGGGATGCCTGTCATTTGGCTGGCGGCGAGGGTAATATCCTCTGCATCCAGAACAGCATCTTTAAGATTGGGGCGATAGGCTAGATTCGTTTGGCGGCTCATACTCACCAGAGCGGCAGCACGATGAAGCAGGTATTCGGCACTGCGGGGAAGTGGCTCGCTGGTGAGATAGCGTTTTGCCAGATTAGCAGCCAACTCTAGCGCCTTAGCCTCTATCTCAAGGTCATAATCCACTTCGAGATGCCCTTTGAGCACGCGCAATATCTCTATAGTCTCTGCTACAGTTGGCTCTGGCACGCGTACAAGCTGGCTATTTTCAGTAATCGCATTGACATTGGCAAGTCGTTGGTTATATTCCACCTCTGTGGTAGTGGAAATCAGTACAGGGTCATTCGCCAGAAAAGCCTTTTGAATCAGCGGGGTAGATTTGCTAAATTCCGCTTTAATAGGGCCGCCAAAGAAGCGGTGTAGATGGGGGATAAATAGAATACCACCAGCCGCTTTACTTAAGCCGGCACGCACGGCCTGTAAATCATTATCAAGCAAAGCTGTTTCATCAACTTGAACCAGACTTTTTAAGCCTGCAGGCCCCTTGCCTTCTGACATGAGCAGGGCGAGGCTATAGGCAAGCGTGCGCTTACCGACACCATCAGGCCCAATCAGAATGATGTGGCGGTTTACAGATTGGGTGAGGATGTTGATCATCTCGCGCAGTAAGTCTTCACGGAAATAAACTGCACGCATTTGCCCCCGTTGCGAGGCTTTCACATGGTCTTGTGTTGTGCCGCTACTGCGCTTTATGGGTAAAACAGCGCTGGAATCGGCCACGATGTCTTTAATCGCTTTGGGCGTGATACCATGCTGGCGCAACAAACCACTAGTGCTGATACTGCCTTCTGCGA
>WGEI01000015.1 GCA_015492875.1 Anaerolineae bacterium
AATACTCGGCGTCAGCGTCGCCGTTGGGGTATCCGACGGGGTTGGGGTAATGGTGGGCGTCGGCGTCACTGTCGGGGTATCCGACGGCGTTGGTGTGTTGCTGGGCGTCGGGCTGGGGCCGGGCGTGGCGCTAGGCGTCAATTGTGCCAACAAAGTCGGCGCGATGGACTCGCTGCGTGGAAGCGGCGTCGGGCTGGCGATGGGCGTTGGCTCAAAGCCGGGGCCAGAGGTAAAGTCCATGCGTTGCGGCGTAAACGTAATCTCAACCAACTGCCCGCGCCCACCAAAAACCACCTCTTGCGGCACGCCATTATAAACCACGCGCAAAGCTTCGGCATTACTTGCAGAAACCTCGATGATTTCATTCCCTTGATATTCGAGAATTGTCTGTTCTGGTAAAGCGATACCAGAAAAGCGCTCAATCCCATCGACTTTAATGCGTATCCAGCAACGTTGGGTGAATTGAATGTTCACTAGTACGCCCTGTCCTGTATAAGGGCTGAAGGCGATGAGTTCTGGCGTGGGCGTTGGGAAAGGCGTGAACGTTGGGCGCGGCGTGCGGGTGGCGGTAGGTGGCAAGTCGATAAACGACGGTATATTCTCGACCGTGCCGCTATCCCCTTGGATGTTAAGCACCTGAATGGTGACAAAAACAATGACAGCAAGCGCGGCCAAACTCACCGCAATTAAGGCGAAGGTTTGCAAAAAACGCACCAATGACGAAGGGCGGTTATCTGGCAGGGTAATAACAGGCAAATTAGGCTGGGTATCGGTCACACTATGCGGCGCGGCGGGGAGTTCTACAGTTTGCGTTTTGCGTTTACCACGAACAGGGCGGGTTTGAGCGCCATGAACAGCTACTTCATAATAATTAATGATGAGGTTGGGGTCTAAGCCCAGCCATTGGGCATAGTTGCGCAAAAAGCCGCGCATTTGAACGGCAGAAGAACCGGTAGAGGTGAACTCTCCGGCTTCAAAGGCTTCCAAGATATGGCGGCGAATATGCAACGCTGCTACCGCATCATCAAGCGTGCGCTCTTTGGCTAATCGGGTATCGCGCAGATAGCGCCCAAGGTCTAATGCGTCCATAGATGAGATTTTAATATCTGCCGCATAACAAAACAAAACGACCCCACACGAAAGCAAGGGCGGGGCCGGCTTCTTCGCATCGATATATACACGCTATGGGAGAACGCCCCAAATAGCGCCTTTATTCCTCTTCTGCGTCAGCTTCTTCAGCCTCAGCAGCTTCGATAGCCGCTTCAACTTCGGCACGGGGGATAACTTCTGTCTCGGCATCGGCAGCAGTTTCGCCCTCTTCGCCCTCACCCTCGCCCTGCTCTGCGGCAGCGCGCTCGGCAAGGAAATCGGCCAGTTCCTCTTCGCGCACAATGGTAATTTTGAGCACGGGGGAAATTTCTGTACCAAGACGAACGGGCACATCGAACGTACCAATTTCACGCAGTGCCTGCTGGCTGATGCGGCGGCGGTTGATGTCAACACCGGTTTTCTCGTACAGGGCATCGGCAATTTCCTTCGTCGTCACCGAGCCGAAGAGCTTGCCAGTGTTGGCAGCACGACGACCGAAAATCAACTCTACGCCATCGATAATGCGTGCCAATTCGTTCAACTTGTTTTCATAGGCGGCGCGGCGCGCTTCCGCTTGTTCGCGCAGCTTACGGGCACGTTTTAACGCGCTAGGTGTCGCCAGAACAGCCATACCACGTGGGATGAGGTAATTGCGGGCGAAGCCATTGGCGACATCGACAATTTCCCCAGCGACACCGTGCTTATAGATGTCTTCAAGTAAGATAACCTTCATGTCAATTCCCTATATCATCGACCGCGCTCAATGGCGCGGCGTTGGTGTGGTTGCCAAAATTCGCGGACGAAAGCGTTCGATATTATAAACAGGCTCTATAACCATGACAAGCGGCAATTCGGTTTAGGCATCGTTGAAGAGGCAATCTGTACCTGGTCTCTTGTACCCAATATGACAGTTGGTTACCGCCAATATACAAGCAAGAAGTTTGAAACAGTGGTAACTAAACGGGATATTTTGCTGTATACTTATAAAGGGCGCAAAAACTTTTCTACGATGATTTAGGGATTACAGACAATGAGCATCGCTGTAACATGGGATAGTCCAGAAGAAAAAGCCATCATTTGTTATAGATTTAATGGCATATGGACTTGGGCCGAATTCGCAGAGGCAAACCGCCAAAGCAAACATATGCTGAAGGAAGTAACGCATAAAGTAGCGGTTGTCTTGGATATGCGGAAGAGCGATTTTATTCAGGCGGGCGCTATGGCACGGATGCAATACTGGCCAGAACGGCTGCATCCGCTGGTTGATATGTGGGTTTTCGTTGGCGCAAGTGCTTATATTAAAACACTGGCGCGCGTATACAATCATCTTTATGGACGTGGCATCCGTCCTGCTATTCATTTTGCTCACGATTTATCGACAGCACGGCAGATAATTGCCCACGTTCGCGGTCAAACTTCGGTCTAATTTTCGTTATTATTCAACGCCCCAAACGCCCAACTTCCTTTGTTGGGTGTTTTTTGTTATCCTGTGGCGCAATAACGAATGGTCGCACCATAGGATAACAACAGTGAGCCAAACACGGGCTTTGAACAATCGTGAAATTGCACGGGCGGCAATTATTGTGCTATTAGGTTTTCTCGCCAGTGGGGTACTGGGCTTAGTACGCACTGCGGTTATTGCGGGCACATTTGGCACAGGCGCGGCTTTAGATGCGTTTCTGGCCGCTCAACAAATACCAGAGCTTATCTTTGTTTTAGTAGCTGGAGGCGCATTAGGTTCATCATTTATCCCCGTTTATGCCCGCCTACGCGAACACGATGACAGCACAGCAGCATGGCGATTAGCTAGCGCAACGATGACCCTTTCCGCCTTAGCCGCCGCAATTTTGGGCATGATTTTAGCGCTGACAGCGCCGCTCTATATCCCCCTACTCATGCCAGATAGCGCCCCTGAAGTGCAAACGTTAGCCGCCAATCTCACCCGTTTGATGATGGTGACGCCGGTTATTTTCGCCATCAGCGGTCTTATCATGGGGCTTTTACAGGCACATCAACTATTTTTACTGCCCTCCGTCGCTATCAGTATGAATAATATCGGCCTGATGGTTGGCGCGTTGGTTATTGCACAGGCCTTACCAGCAGACGGCGGCATCGCACAGGTTGGCGGGGCGAATGTCTATGGTATGGCCTATGGTGCTATTTTGAGCGCCCTGCTCCACCTCGCTGTTCAACTTCCGGGGCTGAAACAAATCAAAGCACAGTTACGCTTTTTACCTAATTGGCGGGTAAAAGGGGTTATGGAAGTGTTGCGGCTAATGGGGCCGCGCGTCTTGGGGCTGGCTGTCGTGCGGGTGAATTTTCTGGTGAATATCTTCTTCACCTCTGCCATGATAGAGGGAAGTTACACCGCGCTATATACCGCCTTTACGTTGATGTTCTTCGTGCTGGGCGTCATTGGCCAGAGCATTGGCTCGGCAGTGTTCCCATCATTAGCTGCCCTACATGCAGAGGGTGATATGGATGGCTTTAAGGATCGTTTAGCCAATGCCATGCGCAGCATCATCTTCTTATCGTTACCGGCCACTGTGGGGCTGATGGTTCTGGCAGAACCGGTCGTGAGCATTTTTGAGCGCGGCGCATGGACAAGTGAAAGCACCGCTGCTACAGCATGGGCGCTGATGTTTTACGCCACTGGTATCGTTGGGTTTGCCTTGCTGGAAGTGCTGTCGCGGGCATTTTATGCGCTGGAAGATACATGGACGCCCGTAAAAATTGGCACACTAGCCATGATCAGCAATATCATCCTCAGTGCTGTTCTCATTCGCTTGATCGGTGACCCAAACAGCCTGGCGCGTGGCCCATTTGCGGGTCTAGCATTAGCTAACGCTGCAACTA
>WGEI01000016.1 GCA_015492875.1 Anaerolineae bacterium
CGTGATATTTTCCGACGGTGCAAGGCCATCGTCAGCAGGCCAAGACGTGCCGCCATTGCCAGGGGCAACCCAAACGCGCCCCACCTGTGGCGATTGCGCCAGTTTCCATGCGAGTGCATGTTCACGGCCACCAGAGCCGATGACTAAAACCGTTTTGCTCATGCGCCACTCCATTGCCCTTCAAAGAGAAATTTGCTGCGGTCTTCGCTCAAAAGCCATTCAGGTATCTCAATCGGATATTCACCAGAGAAACAAGCTGTACAATATCCCCCACTTTTTGCGCCACGACCAATAGCCTTCAACATACCGGGGAGCGAGAGGTAATCTAGAGAATCTGCGCCGACGTGCTGGCAAATTCCGTCAATATCGAGGCGGTTGGCGATGAGTTCTTTATGAGTGGCCATATCCACGCCCATGAAACAAGGGTGGCGCACCGGCGGTGACGACACGCGAACATGCACCTCTGTTGCGCCATTATCGCGCATGAGCTTCACCAGCGGGCCACAGGTATTGCCCCGCACAATCGAATCATCGACCAGCACAACCCGCTTGCCCTCAAGGTTATGGCGTAGGGCATTGAATTTGAGTTGGACGCCCTGTTTGCGCAGCGAATCATCTGGCTGGATGAATGTGCGGCCAATGTAGCGGTTTTTCATCAAGCCTTCGGTAAAGGGAATACCACTTTCGAGGCTATAGCCAATAGCAGCGGGTGTCGCAGAGTCTGGTACAGGGATGACAATATCTGCATCTACAGGCGCTTCTATGGCCAACTGCCGCCCTAAATTTTGGCGGGCATCGTGAATAAATTGATTATCTAGTAGTGAATCTGGACGGGCGAAATAAACATACTCAAAAACGCACATCGCACGGGGGCGTGTTGGCGGGCGTCCTGTATAGGCTGTGACCCCGCTCGCATCAAGGCGCACAATCTCCCCCGGTGCAACATCACGCACATAGGACGCGCCAATCGTAGCCAGCGCACAACTTTCGGAAGCGACGACGTATCCACTTTCATCGTCTAACCGCCCAATACATAGCGGGCGCAGGCCAAGCGGGTCGCGCACGGCATAAATGGCATCGCGGGTCAATAGGGCTAGGGAATATGCGCCTTCAGCCATATACATAAATGCCCGAATTTGGTTCACCCAGTGGTCATCACTCGGCTCATCAGGCACGCCTTCCGACCAGACATCGGCGGGGGCAGCGATGATTTGCGTAATCATCTCGCTATCGCTGGTCGAGGTGAGGCCAACACCGCGCTTGAGCAGGCGATAGCGCACCTCTAGCGCGTTGGTCAAATTGCCGTTATGGGCTAATCCTAGCGGCCCCTGTAGTGTTTCGATGAGATAAGGTTGGGCGTTGATGAGCTTGAGACCGCCGGTAGTGGAATAGCGCGTGTGGCCAATAGCCAAATGCCCATCCAAACGTGAAAGGGCTTGTTCATTAAAAACCTGCACCACCAGCCCCATATCTTTATGTTGGTAGGCATATTGGCCATCGCAGGTGGCGATACCGGCGCTCTCCTGCCCCCGATGCTGGAGGGCATAGAGGGCGAAGAAGGTCAAACGGGCGACATCGCGCCCCGACGCATAAACGCCAAAGACGCCGCATTCTTCATGCGGGCGGTCTACCGGAACAAGCTCCGGGTTCATGGTTTCACCTCAGCATCATCTTTAACAATCGTGTCGATATATTGCTGGCGGCGTTCTTCGAGCCTTTGGCGTACATCCTCATCGAAAAGCGCAATGATTTTTGCGGCCAGCAACGCCGCTGCTCCCGGTTCTAGAACAACAGCAGGGGCGACACCGCTGGGCATCCGCAACGAGGAATAAATATCTGCCCCGCCAAAACTGTTAGATATAGGCGGACAGGCGATGACTGGCGCGTTCACTTGGGCATCGACAAAGCCGCTGAGCGCGTTGGAGCGCCCGGCGATGGTGATATAAACCTTCGGGCGCGGGTCGGCCTCGTAAGTTTGCAATATCTCTAGCACATGGGCGGGCGTTTTATGTGCCGAACCGACGCGCAATTCACAAGCAATGCCCAACGCTTCCAACACAGTGACAATTTTTTCCGCATGATCTAAATCCGAGCGCGACCCCATCAAAATAGGCACAAATGCTTCAGTCATCATATCCTCCCACAGTTCGTTATCTATTAAGCACTTATTTATCTATTAAGCACTTATGATGTAGCGGTTAAATGCGCCAAAGCAGCGGCAATGCGTGGCGCGGCAGGTTGTTCGCCGGGCACAAAGGTCTCACCAGTGAGTTTTTCATAGGCGGTGATATAACGCTCGGCCACTTCTGCAACAAATTCCGCAGGCATGGCTGGCGGTGTACCTTCGCCAGTGTAGCCCTGCGCCTTGAACCACTTACGCAGATATTCCTTATCGAAGCTTTGCGGTTCGCTATCGCGCTGGTAGCTATCAGCAATCCAGTAACGGCTGCTATCGGGGGTATGAATTTCGTCGATGAGGACGAGTTCGCCATCAATCAAGCCGAACTCATATTTGGTATCAACGAGAATGAGACCAGCGGCACGCGCCACTTCTTGCCCGCGCTTGAAGATGGCGATGGCGGCTTCTTCAATTTGGCGATACAGGTCTTCTGCGACAAGGCCGCAGCTGATGATTTCATCACGGGTGAGGCGTTCGTCATGTGCGCCACCTTCAGCTTTGGTGGTGGGAGTGATGATAGGCTGGGGCAGCGGGTCATTTTTCTGTAGGCCTTCTGGCAGGGGGATGCCATAGGGGCGGCGTTCGCCTTGAGCATAAAGCGTCCACAGCGATGTGCTGGTCACGCCGGTGATATAGCCACGAACAATAATCTCGACGGGTAAGGCTTGCGCTTCACGGGCGATGGTGACATTCGGGTCGGGCGCTTCTAGAACGTGGTTGCGAACAATGTCCTCTGTTTGGCGAAACCACCACAAACTCAGCTGATTGAGCACCTGCCCCTTAAAAGGGATAGCGCCCAACACGCGGTCAAAGGCCGAAACACGGTCGGTGGTGACCAATACACGGCGGCCATCCAATAAGTAAATATCGCGCACTTTGCCGCTTTGCTTATTGGGTAGCGGCAAATCTGTCTCTAAAAGTGGCTCGGCACGCAACAGTGTTTCGCGGTCAATCATGGTCTATTTCCTCCCTTTATGCTTGACGAATACCATTGGTGAACAAAACTAAGCCCATGTTGCCCATTTCACCGCGATGGTGGCGCGGGTGTTGCCATGGGAAAATATGATTTTCAGGGTGTGGCATCAGGCCGAAAACATTGCCCGCTTGGTTGGACAGTGCGGCAATACCATCCACAGAGCCGTTAGGATTGGCGGGATAAGTAGCTGGTGAGCCATCAGGATTGACATAGGTCAATGACGGCAATTGACGCTGCCACAACGCTTCGCGCGTGACTTCATCAGCCACCATCAAGCGGCCTTCTCCATGTGCGACGGGACAAGTGATAAGTGCATCTTCCAGCCCGCTTGTGAATAGTGATGGGCTGTTGGGATTAGGTGCAAGGTAAACCCAACGGCACTCAAAGCGGCGCGATTGGTTATAGGTCAATGTCACTTTGCCGCTCAGGTCATCGCCGGGCAACAAACCAGATTTGACTAAAGTCTGGAAGCCATTGCAAATGCCAATAACGGGTTTACCAGCGGAGATAAATGCGGCGATATCATCAGCAAAATCATGGCGCAAATCCAACGCCCACAAACGCCCTGCGCTCAGGTCATCGCCATACGAGAAACCGCCGGGTACAACGAGCATGTGATAATCGCTGAAGCGGCGCTCACCTCGACGCAATTGATTGATATGGACGATTTCTGGTTCACCGCCCGCTAGGTGACAAGCAATGGCGGCATCATGGTCGCGGTTTGTGCCGTCAGCGTGCAGTATTAGGACGCGCGGCGCTTTTTTCACGGCGGGGGCGGGCTGGGGCTTGGCTGTCAGGCGGACGGGCGTCTGTGGTAGACGATCAGCAACGCTCCAAGCATCTGCCAATTGCATTAAAGGCATTGTCACATCACCACCGCCCAAATGCAATTCAAGCGTTGGGGTCTGTGTCACTTGCCCAACACGGGCAAACGGCACGCCCTGTAGCAATGCCTCGAAGCGGGGAGCATCTTCTGGGCGAACCTCTACCACAAAGCGAGTGAGCGATTCGGCAAAAGCGCGGGCAGTATCGGATAATGCCCCTTCGGCAGGAATGGCGCACAAATTAAACGTTGCGCCCAAGCCGCCACCAATACACATTTCGGCCAATGCCACCGCCCAACCACCTTCGGAACAATCGTGGCAAGCACGAACAAGGCCTTCACGCATAGCTGAATGTAATGCGCTAAGCGTCACCAGCGCATCGGGGTTCGGCTGTGGCGGGGTGGTGTACTGTGCGCCTGTCACCAGTCCATAGTGACTGCCGCCCAGTTCTTCGCGAGTGAGGCCGATAGCATAGAGATAATCGCCCGCTTGCTTCAGGTCAGATGTTGCTGTGCAGGTGACATCGGGGACAATGCCAACAGCGGAGATGAGCAACGTGCCAGGAATGGCATGGCGTTGCCCTTCACTATCGGCATACTCGTTGTTGAGGCTGTCTTTACCGCTGATGAACGGCGCACCATACGCGAGTGCGGCGTCATAGCACCCTTCGGCACAGCGGACAAGACTACCTAAGCGGTCTGGCAGGTTGGGATTGCCCCAGCAGAAATTATCCAACAGGGCAATGCGGTCTGGGTCTGCACCAACAGCAACAGCATTCCGCACCGCCTCATCAATTGCCGCCCACGCCATAGTGTAGGGGTCGGGATATTGCGGGCAAATACCCGCAGAGAGCACAACGCCAGCGGGGTTTGTCTGATTTTGCGCAACTTGTGGCACAATCACCGCGCCATCGTTGTGCCCACTATGGGCGATGCCGCCGAATGGCTTGACGGCAATACCGCCTTGTACCTCATGGTCATAGCGGCGGACAATCCCCTCTTTATTGCGGATGTTGGGATGTGCCAGCAATTGCAATAAAGCATCGCACGGGTCAATGATGATTGGCGCAGTTTCTTCTATATGTGGCGGCTCATAGACCGCTTCTAGCGGGCACAGCGGCAGGCCATCGTGCAAAAATTCGAGGCTAATATCGCCCACTGTGCGATCGCCATAATCAATCTTCAGGCGTCTACTCGCCTCAAAGTGACCAATCTTCACCGCTTCAACATTTTGCCCCGCGCAAATCTCTTGCAGGCGCGGCCAATTTTCTGGCGGGACAGCCATCACCATGCGCTCTTGGGCTTCGCTCAGCCAGATTTCCCATGGTTGCAGACCATCATATTTCAGCGGCACTTCTTTCAATTGCACATAACCGCCAATACCTGCGGCCATCTCTCCCACAGCAGATGAAAGGCCGCCCGCGCCACAGTCGGTAATGGCGTGATAGAGCTTTTCATCACGAGCGCGGAGAATGACCTCTTGCACTTGCTTTTCGTTAATCGGATGGCCAATTTGTACCGAGCTACCAGCGACAGTGCCGGTCTGGGCGTCCATTTCCATGCTGGAGAAGGTCGCCCCGCGCAGGCCATCGCGCCCAGTACGCCCGCCGAGCACAATGATATAGTCGCCCGCTTGTGGCGTTATTGGGTGACTACCATGCGGCAATATCCCCAAACAGCCACAGAACACGAGCGGGTTCGCGGTATAGCCATTGTCATACAGCACTGCGCCGTTGACAGTGGGAATGCCCATTTTGTTGCCATAATCTTCAATGCCATGCACCACACCAGCGGCAATCTGGCGCGGGTGAAGCACGCCTTCGGGCAATTGTTCGGCATCTGGCAGGCCAAAGCAAAGCACATTGGTATTGGCGATAGGGCGGGCGCTGACGCCGAGAATATCGCGAATAACCCCGCCAACGCCGGTATTCGCGCCACCAAATGGCTCGATGGCCGAAGGGTGATTATGTGTTTCTACCTTAAAAGCTAAATCATAGCTGTCATCAAAAGCGATGATGCCAGCATTATCGACAAACACCGAGCGCAGCCATGGCTTATTGAGTTTGTCCGTCGCAGCGCGGATATAGGTCTTGAGCAGGCCGTTTATCGTGCGTTCGTCATCTAGCCCACGATAATGAATAGGCGCACGGAAAGTTTTGTGCACACAATGCTCGCTCCATGTTTGGGCAATCATCTCTAGCTCAAGGTCGGTAGGGTTGCGCCCTTCGCTTTCATAATAAAGACGAACGGCTTGCATCTCCGATAAGTTGAAAGCAAGCCGCCGCTGTTGACTGATGGCGATGAGCGTTGCGTCGTCGGCGTCGATGATGGGAACAATCTCCACATGGTGCGAAGCGCTCCCATCTCCTACCGGTGAGGGGATAATGGGTGCGTTGATGCGATACCCCTGAATGACCGGATTAGAGAAGATACATGTCGCTAAGTCGTGGAGTTGCGGTTCATGCAATGTGCCATAGAGGAGGTATCGTTTACCCGTTGCCGTCCACTGTACGCCGCTATAATCAAGCTGTTGTATACAGCGGCTTAAACTCTCGGCCACAGGGTCGGTAACGCCGGGAAGAAATGTGATGTCGATATAGTGGTCTGGTGGTGGGTGGTAGTTG
>WGEI01000017.1 GCA_015492875.1 Anaerolineae bacterium
ATTGTTGATGTAACGGCCAGCCCCAATTACAATCTTCGCCTCACTTTTGCCCAAGCGTTACAAATCCAAAAACTGCTCTATCCCCCTTGCTGGTTAATGGTGGGGAAAAACCGCCTGAGCGCGTATATCGCTCGCTTATTGGGGGCCATGGAGAAAGCACATATTGAATGGTTCAATACCTATGATGAAGCGGTCAGCTTCATTGAAGAACGCGAAAGAACGCGCTAATTAGCCCACTAGCGCACTTCGCGGCAGGTCATCACACCCGACCAAACCCAGCCCTCGCTTTGGCCATTGTTATAGCGCACCCGATACCAATCCCCCAGGGCGAGGCCTGCGGTAACTTCTAAGGTCTCCACCACCTCATAGTCTTCACCCGCCCGCGTCTGGTCAACGGCTGGGTTACCGGTGCCGGGGCCGCTGCGGATATTGTTGCCATCAAAGGTAGTGCACAGGGTGATGATGATTGGCTCTAGTTCCCCAGTTGCCGCTAAGGGTTCATCGGTCTCGGCGCGCCACAGCCAAAAACCGCTATTATCACCAAAGGCATCCCAAGGGTCCACCCACGATAATTCCGATGGGCGCGGCAAAGTTTGCACTTCAAAATGCAGGTGGGGGCCGCCTGTACCCGTAGCGCCAGAGCGCGCGATGGGTGCGGTCAAATCAGTGATGACGGCAAATGGCTCTACTAGCGGGCGATTGAGATGGCCATAACCGCTGTACCAAACCGTGGCCGTGCCAGCGATAATGCGTACATGCTGCATCAAGACTGTATTGCCGTAGGCATCGCCACAAGAAGGATTGCTCTCATCACATGCGGTTTGAACGGCAACTACTACCCCAACCGCTGCAGGATAAACGGGCGTATCGAGCGGCAAGCCATTAGGCCGCCCGCCAATATCCGTACCCTGATGGCCTTCATACATGCGGGGCGCGCTCAATCCGGGGCAATTCACCTCAAAGTTGGCGCGGCTATAGGCATCATCAGGATAGCAAGTAATGTGACGCTGGTTATCTGGGAGTGGCCAGTACAAAAAGGGCGCGGGGCGCTCTGGTGGAGAAGCTGGCGGCAAGGCGGCATATGCTTCGGTGAATTCGGCCAAGCCATCGGCGGCGATGATGCCCACAACCGAAACGGGAAACGGCGCAAAAACCGAACCATTATTCACTTCATCTAAAGGGGGGACAGCGGCAAAAGCCGTCTCCACTTGCATGGTGTTGAGATTGAACCAGTAGCTTTGCAAGCTCTCTGGTTGGAAGCCGAGAAACACCTTATCGCTTAAAGGGGCATACACCGCCCGCCCGCGCAACAGGCCGGCCAATGTGCCGCGGTAGGCGCTGGTCAACTGGCCAACGTCAGGGTCAATCGTCCACAGGCGCAAGTCGTGCAAAGTGTGTAGGTCATAGCGCTCTAGCAATAACAAACGCCCGTCATTGAGCCACGCCACAGGGATGAGATAGCCCTGCCCTGCGTTCACCTGAAAGGCCAG
This sequence comes from Anaerolineae bacterium, assembly GCA_015492875.1. Taxonomy (GTDB): domain Bacteria; phylum Chloroflexota; class Anaerolineae; order Aggregatilineales; family Phototrophicaceae; genus S146-30. Next base: position 1,491 of record WGEI01000017.1, read on the forward strand.
TGTCAGCACGGGTTTCATATCCTGCCAAGCATGGACGCGGTAGGCGGTATCATCCTGCGCCATTTCAATATAGGCGAAGCGCGCCCTATCCGCCGACCATACGCCATAATAAAAACCGTATCCTTCATCTGGCAAATCACTGAGCGGGCTTTCGGTGAGGGCGTGGGCATCTGCGCGTGGCTGTGGCAGGGCGCGCCGCACATTAGGATGGGCAGTGCCAAGCAACTGGACATCGCCACCATCAACGGGTTGGGCATAAAGCATCCCCTCCCAAACATAGAGCAACTGCTCACCAGATGGCAGTGGCGGCAGGACATCCTGCGCCTGCCCAACGGAAATGCATAACACCAAAAGCGCAACAAACAGGGTATGGCGTGGCTTCATGCGGGTTTATCCTCGTTGTGACTGGTTGAGCTTTCCCCATTGTGGCGCATTTTTCGGCAATTCGCGCCAGAGGCGGTTTTGATACTCGTGATAATCCACTTCTAGGGCGTGGCGTGGCGAGCGTACATAGCGCTGGCGGCGGCGCTCTAAATCGCGCTTAATGCGGTCGCGTATATCTGCTGGCCAATCGTAATCGCCGACGATGTAGTTAGCTACGAGTTGGCCTTGTGTATCTGCTAGCGGCCAAATGCACCCCTGCGGCTGCACCAGACCAATGAAGGCCAGCGAGGGGTGGTCTGGGTGGAAGACTAGCAAGTATAAGGGCACTTCGCCACCATCAAAGTTCAAAAAGCCCGTTTCGAAGAAGGGGAAACTCACTTTATACCCCGTGGCGGCAATGACTACGTCGTATTCTTCGGCGCGGCCATCGGTGAAGACCACCTGCGAGCCATCGAAACACTTGACATCTGGGCGGGGATGCACTTCGCCATGGCGCAGGTGATGGAGCAAAACACTGTTGATAATGGGATGTGATGAGGTGATGGGATGGTCTGGTTCTGGCAGGCCATAGGCTTGATTAGAGCCAACGGCGATGCGCCATGCTAGATAATTCAGCCGTTGGCGCAACCATGCGGGCAGCCATTGCAAGCGCGCGTTGACAATATCCGGCGGCTGGCCAAACAAGATTTTAGGCACAACATAGTACCCGCGCCGCCAACTCAGGCCGACAAACGCAGCGTGGCGGCTAATATCCACAGCAATATCGCAGGCGGAATTGCCGCCACCGATAATCAACACGCGCTTATCCTTAAAAGGGAGGTGGGTACGGTAAAAATGCGAGTGCATATACTCGCCGCTGAACTGGCCGGGATAATCTGGCCAACGCGGGTCCCAGTGGTGGCCGTTGGCAACTAACAGATAGTCGAAGGTCTCTGTCGTGCCATCATCGAGGGTGATACGCCAGGTTTCATCGGGTTGCTTGGCGGCGGCGGTGACCCGTGTATTGAAACGAATGTAGTCTGTCACGCCGAAGTGCTCGGCATAACTCTGAAAATACTGTAGAAGCAGGCGATGAGAGGGGTAATCTGGCCAATCATCGGGCATGGGGTAATCGTGATATTGCGATAAACGGCGAGAACTGATGATATGGGCGGTTTCATAAACACTAGAGTGGCCGGGGTCTGGCGAATAAATCCAATTGCCGCCCACTTGGTCATTGGCGTCATAAACGACAATGTTACGCAAGCCAACCTGCAATAGATGTTTGGCGGCAGTAATGCCGGAAGGCCCCGCCCCAATCACACAAACGCGCGCGTCTAAGCCTCTTTTCATGTTACACCTTTTACCTTACTTTTCTAAAAAGAACACCTGCTATATGATATAGGAATAAATGATAGTGTGCGTTCCTCTCAAAAGTATAGCGCAACCTGTCAAATATCAAACATAATGGCTAGCTATCGGAGACAATCAGCATGGCGGAGTGGCCAGAGGCGGAACTCATTGAGCACCATCCCTATAACATTCGCTGGTATCGGATAAAGGATAAGCCCATCCAGATTATCGCCAGCGACGGGGATATGAGCCGCGAAGCCGTTGATTTATGGGTAGAAACTGCCAAGAAAATGGTTCAAGCCACACCACAGGATGTCCCGTTTTTCGGCGTGATGGATTTGAGTGGCCCCAAACAAGGCTACTCCAACTATGGCGGGAAACGGGCGAAAGAACTGGTGGAGTTTGTCGGTGAATATCGACAAGGGCCAACGTATCTCGCAGTGATTTTGACGAATTCATTAGTCTCCCAGCTCATCCGTGTTGTGGCGCAGGTGCTCACCAGAACAGTGGATTATACCCAACGCATCTTCACCACTAAGGAAGAAGCGGTGATGTGGTTAGAAAAGATGATTGAGGAGACCATCACCGAATAACTTTGACCATCTAAAGATAAATTGGGGGTTATCTAATGGCAGATTGGCCAGAAGCAGAACTAGTCAAAGCCTGTGAGTTCAATGCGCGGTGGTATCGCTTACCCGATACGCCCATTCATATCTATACCGATGACGGCATTATGGGGCATAACGCCACCGATGTCGGCATGGCGCTAGCAAAAGAGATTGTACAATCTGTGCCACCAGAAGAGCCTTTTTTCTTTCTGGTTGATTTCAGCGCGCCCAATCAAGGGTTTACCGTTTATGAAGGGCAACAAAGCCATAAATTCTCCCGCTTTCTCAAGAACTACCGCAACGCACCTACCTATATTGCGCTAGTGACAAGCAACCCCATTTTGTCGCAAGCGATGGACATTTTCATACGGGCGCTACTCAATCGGGAGAATTTCATCTATCGCACATTCGCTAAAAAAGAGGATAGCATTTTATGGCTGAAGCGGATGGTTGAAAAGGTGAAGCAGGAAGATATAGACTAGGGCTGGATATAATAGACATCCCAAACGCGGGCGGTATTATCGCGAGACCAAGTAATCACGCGGGAGTTATCGCCATTCCAGCGCGCGCCTAAAATCTCTTCATCGTGCATCATACGCAGGAGCAATTGGCCAGAGATGGCATCCCATAGGCGCAGTTGGCCATCTGCCGACCACGTGATAAGCAGCGTTTCATCGGCGTTCCACTGGGCGCCGCCCACACTGGCGGTATGGCCGAATTTGAGCACTTCTTCGCCCGTGTCAATATCCCAAATACGGGCGGTACGGTCATAAGACCAAGTTAAGATACGGCGGCCATCTTGTGACCAAACCGCCCCGAAGTTATCTTCGGCATTGCTATAAGGCGGGCGGGCGGCGGCTTCGTGAGAAAGGCGCAGTGATAAGTGCCCCCGATTATCCCATATCCGCACAACCGGCAACGCGCCCCAAGTCATGATGTGGCTTTCGTTGGCGTTCCATGCCGCGCCCCAGATGGAAGACTGGTGGTTAAGCGTCAATAAGGGCAAGCCACTAATGGCGTCCCAAATGATGGCTGTGCCGTCTTGCGCCCATGAGAGGATGCGCGTTTCGTCTTTGCTCCACTGTGCACCAACGACAACCCCATTATGGCGCAAATTCATCATAACGGCGCGCGCTTCAATATCCCAAACTTGAATGACGCCGCCGCCCCAGAGCAAAATACGGTGTTCATCCGCGCTCCATTGTAGGCCGCGCATCCCCAACGTGCCTTCTGGATAGGGGAGCGTGGCCAAAATCTCGCCGGTTAAGCTATCACGTAGTTGAATGGGCGCATAGGGTGACCATGCCAAAATGCGGCGCTCATCCGCACTCCATAGTGCTTGGCGGGTATCGCGCCCTTGAATGCGAATGTAAAGCTCTTCGCCATTGCGGGCGTCCCACATGCGCACCTGCCCGCCAACAGTCCATGTCAGCACGCGTTCGCCAGCGCTATCCCACGATGCACCACGAATTTCGCTCTCGTGTTGGAGTAAAAAGAGCTGTTCGCCAGTCGTGGCATCCCAAATGCGGGCGCTTTCATCATCAGACCATGTGAGAATATGGGTTTCATCGGGACTCCAAAGCGCGCCACGAACGATGTCATCGTGTTGTAAGATGAAGAGCGGTGGGGCCAGTGGCGCACGCTGGGCAGCTGTTAACAAAAAAAGCAAAGACAACCCCATCAAAAAGCGTAAATCACGCATGCGGCATCTCAATCCTAAGGCATGGTCTCATCCTGCCTTATTGTAGCGCATGGCCACATGAGGCCAAAATGTCAAATCGAGAAATTCACGGTGAATATGAACGAAAACGGCTATATGGCAGTAGTGTATCGTTTTCGGTTGAAATAGAAAAAGATATGAAAACCTGACTAGCCCTGAAGCAGCGGGCATGGGGGGTGGTATACCCCCATAACTCGCTCATGTTGGTTGCGAGGGTTTCACCCTCACGCTCCCACGGGGGAACGAAGTCCCCTCGACCCCATCCCGCGAATGCCTTGCATTCGCAAAATGGTTAAAGATGGATTGTTGCGATAGCCCATCCTAGCGCTGTGCTTGGGGATGCCCCGTAACAGGATTTTTAAGGACGCCAGTCCTTGAAACGGGGGCTTGGGGGTGGTATACCCCCATAACTGGCGCTAGCTGATTTTATGGGGCGCTGCCCCTTGCCCCCGTTCGCTCACCCGTTTACTGGCAACCGTAGCGCCTGTTCTTAATCCTAGACGCCTTTTGGGTTTCAGTCGATTTCGGCACATTACCTATATGGCCATTGGCTTGACAGGCGATACCGTTTCATGATACAGTTTATTCATATTACCCGTTTATGCGGGTAAACGAATGGAGGCGCTATGGTAGACCGCAACTTTCTCATCACCCCAACCGACATCTCAGTGACGTTTTCAGTTGCGCCAGCGTTGAACGCGCTCTATAGCATCAAGCTGCTACGCGGCGCAGATTACGTTTCTGGGTTGGCGAGCTGGGTTTATGAGACGATTGCGCAACTCACAGCGGAAGCGTTGCTCACGCATGATGCTGTGGTTGAAATGCTCTTCGATGGATTGCTCATCCCCGGCTTAGCGCAGTTCACAGACTTTGACGCCTATCTGGAACAACTGGCTAAAACGGATAGCCAACAGCTGCGCGCTATGGCGCTGACTTGGATACGAAAGATTGATGGTTATCCCGGCGATGAGGCACTGCTGGCGTCGTTTGAGGTGTTCCAGAATGTCATCAAACAGCACTTTGCCCATAAACGCCCAGCGCACGAACCCGACGAAGCGCTGTTACAGCGCGTGCACAGCTTACTACAAGCGCCGAATGCCATGCGCGAAGCGATGGTGAAGCATTTGGCCATGCTGTGGGAAGGCTATCTCAAAGATGAATGGGAACGGGTGAAAGGGTTGTTAGAAGAATCGGTACAGGCCTTTGAGCAAGTCGATTTGAGCGGTCTCACCGCCCCAGAAATTGTACAGTATGTAACAGGCCGTGATGTGAGCAATATAGACCTCATGGCGAAAATCAGCGATGTGCACCATGTGCTATTTGTGCCGTCCCAGCATATTGGCCCCTATATTGGCTGGATGCCATCTGATACGCCGAACATGTTGTATATCATCTATACTGCGCGAGTGCCGAAAGGGGCGCAATCGCAAAACACCGCGCTCGACCGCTCTCAACTGCTCATCCGCATGAACGCATTGGCGGATGAAACGCGCCTGCGTATGCTAGAGCTTTTGACCAAGCATAAAGAACTATGTGCGCAGGATTTCATCAATATGCTAGAGCTGAGCCAATCAAGCGCCTCACGCCATTTGCGCCAGCTCACGGCTACCGGTTTTGTCAAAGAACGGCGCCGCGATGTGGCGAAGTGCTATAGCCTCAATCGAGAGCACATTCAAGACCTTTTAGAGGCTTTGGAACTCTTTTTCCAAAATTGAGCACGGGGTTTTGAACCCTTTTTGAAAATTCTACGTATATAAGAGTAGAACAAAGCAAGCAACACACAAAACACACCGGGAAACAGGGAGAAACAACCAACGTGCTATATTTGACAAAATTGAACTTTTGTTCTAATATAGTGTAGGGGATACAGGAGAAACAGACCATGTACAATTTCAATAAAGAAAGTCAAATACTGGTGCACCAACGCCAGCAGAAACAGCGCAACGCCGAAAAATGGCGCATCCAACAACAAGCAACGCGCCGCGCCTCTATGAAACGGGGGCGGGGGCTTTACCAGCGGGCATTGGCCGGGCTTGGCACCGTGCTGAGCAGCGCCGGCGACACTTTACAAGCGCGTTATAGCGAACGCCCGATCGCTACCCTACACACGGTTTCGGAGCACAACGCACCGTGCTAGAAACTCAATCCTAAGGCATTCTCATGCTTTGCCGTACCAGAAGAGCATCCGGTGCGGCATTTTTTATGTTACTCAGCGTCTGCCTCGCGCAGTCGGTGCGCCAATGCCCACGCCTCGTCCAAGTTCTTCACAAGGTGAATATCTTTCATACGGTTGCCCAAAACAGAGCGCAACATATTGAAGACAATGCGAA
>WGEI01000018.1 GCA_015492875.1 Anaerolineae bacterium
ATCATAAGCGCCGCGCGTGATACCAATCATCGCCGTGCGAATCTCATCCAATGGCGGCACAAAAACTTGCGTGTAAACGAATGTCAACACCACACCCAGAATAAACATACCCAAAATGACCGGCAGTCCCGATTGGCTGAGCGAGGTTAATATCTGACGGTTGACAATATCTGTCCCAATTTCCGTGACGAGGGCGATATTGCGCCTTGTCGTCAACGGAATTGAGGTATAGAAGCCAATCACTTCATGTTCAAGGTTGGGGCCAGTGCGGTATATCTCAAAACCGCTAACGCCATTATCAAGGGCTAGCCGCGCCCCTTCTGAATTGGGAGAAGCATTCACGGCGCTTTCGCTAGAGTCGGTAATGACGAAACCATTAGGTAACAAAATGAAGCTATAGGCCGGTAAGCCATGACTAGTGAACGAGAGGTTATCACGGAAGAGGCGATTCATATTAATTTCCGCCATGATATAACCCAGTGTCTCCCCTGCGACGCTTTCTACACGGTTAATTACCTGAATAGAGGGTAAACCACTTGCCAGCGTGATTAATATATCTTGCTCTTCTTCAAGAACGGCTAAGCGCTCTGCTGCGGTGAATACGGCTGTATCTTCGATATTCTCATTAATGAGATAGATGGGGAAGGGGCCTTCAACCACCCGCACTGTGCCGTTAATATCAACTACCCATATCGAGTTGAAAAACGCGCCCCGAAGCTCATCATTAAAGACTTGGTCCATCACACGCTGAACACGAAGGCTGCCAGAATCAGTCGCTTCATCAAATGTGCGATTGACAATGCCTTGTAGCAAGCCAAGCAATACGGCTTCTTCGGAAAGGTCTGTTACCACATCGAAAACTTCATTAAGTTCAGTACGAATCGTGGCTTCTGTACGGTGGCCTGTTTCTTCAATAAAGGCACGCACCGTTGCCGTATTGATTTCGGCTACATCTTGCCAGCTTAGCGCCACAATGACGATGGCTGGTAATACCATCGCAATAGCAAAGCCGAGAAACAGACGTTGCCAGATTGAACGGGTAAAAAAGGATCGCAGGCTCATCACTTATGCCTTCCTCACTCCTCACCGCCCTCTTCGGCGGTAATGCGCGCTTGGGCTAGATCTTCCGGTCGCAGGTAAATCCGTGTATGTACAGCGCCGAGCGCTTCGTTAAAGGTATCTGCTGCGATTTCTAATACAGCGCGCACATCAGTAGAGCTGAGTAGTTGCGCGGCGGCTTGGTTCGCTTTCCGCTCGCGCAGGGCTTGTTCCTGTGTCTGTTCAACAAGACGTTTGTTTTCCAGCGCTTGTGCCAAACGGTCAGCAATGCTTGCTAACATGTCGCGCTGCCGCTGTGTTAAGGGGCGTCCCGGTGGCAGTTCAAAGGCCATAGCCCCGACAGTTGCCCCAGCGAGGCGAATTGGCACACTCACAATTTGCGTATTCCCTAAAGTTTCAATGACTATTTCGCCACGCTCCAACGCTTGCCGTAGTTCTTCTGGTAAATCCTCTGCCGGCGTAAATGATTGGCCTGGAGCGAAGTTAAATCCAATTGCCTCCAAACCGCGCCGCGTCAAATAGTCTTCCCATGTACTACTCACTGTACCACGACTTTGCTTTCGTAGCTCGTTCAACTGTTGGCGCAACGTATTTGTAATTTGGGTTTGCTCTTGCATGGCTTTGCGGATTTCCGCCTGCTCTTCTAACTCATAAAGTTTGCCAGCGAGGAGATTTACTACAGTTTCTAGTAGTGCCAGTGCATGTTCGCTAAAGGGGTAATTTTCGGAAGTTTGAACATCTAGCACACCGAGCACCTCTTCGCCGTGGATTAATGGGATAGCGAGGGCAGAATATGTCGCCGCGAGGAAGTAATCGCGCCGCAGTTCATTATCTTCACGGGTGAGCAAAACGCTTGATTTAGTGCGGAGGGCTTCCAGAATGCCGCTAGTATCGCGCAGGCGCACGCGCCCCGTCACTGTACCGCGATCAAGACCCAACCCCGCCCGCACACGTAAAAGCTGGCCACCTGTATATTGCTCATCGATTAAATACACCTGTGCAAAAGAATAGTGGAAGCGTTGCGTGATGAGATGAATGGTCGTATTCAACAGGGTATTGCGCTTATCAATGGTTTCTATATCGCGTGCAAAACGACTGAGTTCCAATAAACGGCTATAGTCTAGGTGACTTTGTTCGGCGATGCGTTGGGGCTGTGCGCCGAAGATGTACAAAAAGATAGCAATCGCCGCTATCAAAAGGATGATTGTTGTGAGTTGTTGTGTTGTAGGTGCAACTTCTAGCGGCAATAGACCAATGCCGATGATGGTTAACCCCAGCACCCCGCCAACGAGAATATAAGCAATGCGCGGCAATAGCAGAGAGGCTGCAATCAGTGTTAGAACGGCGCTCAGGATAATTCTAAAATCGATAATTAACTCTAATGGTAGCGCGTTGATGAACAACAGCCCCACAATGGCTTGAGCAGCAAAGTTGAATTGCCCATGTTGTAAGAAGTATTGAGTGCCGAAAATCAGCAGCGGCGTGGCGATGAGCGTGACAAAGAACCGCAAGCCCAACGCGGCAACATCTTGCCCTTGTGAAAGATTATAAAAGGCAGTTGTTATCCCTGCCAACCATAGCAAAAGGAGAAACCAGCTTACGATGAGCAAGCCGTTAGCCTTCATTCGTATGACGGGGTTGGTGTAGTTATGCTGTACGATGAAAAATCGCCGTAGCCATCGCCATATCATGATGCAGACCCTCCATTCTGGTCGGCTGTATCTGGGCTACCATCGCTGGTATCTTGAGTGGGGCGTGGGCTAAGGCGTATGGCGCTGCGTTGCGCACCCAGCGTCTCACTGAGTTCTTCCAGCGTGATATGTAGCAAGTCATCTACCGTGCCCGCCGTTTGATAGCGCCCGACAATTTCGTTAATTTGCTGCTGTGCCGCGCTTGTTTCTTGAATTTCTTCGAACAAGCGGGCGTTATCAATACTGACCGCCAGACGCTCGGCAATGGCTTGAATCATCTCTACTGATTCGGTTTCGTCTTGAGTTGGATCAACTTCTACTTCAATAGACCCTAGCACTTCACCACGTAGCATAATCGGCACAGCGACGATTTGCTTCCCTTGCCGCTCGGTGGTGATGGGGCGCCGCCGCTTCACCGCATCGAGCATTTCCTTTGTCCAATTTGATTCCTTGCGTACCTCGACATCTTCTAGTGTGATGCCAGAGACTTCCTCGCGGCTACGGAGGAAGTCCGTCCATGCTGCACCCGTGAGCTGGCGGTTCAAGCGCTGAATTTCGCGCAGGTTCACCTCTGCTTCTAGGAAGAGGCGCTTGTTTTCATTCAAGTTTCGCTGCTGCGTTTCGAACAACTTAGCATTGCGGATAGCCGTTGCGAGCAAGTTCGCCACCACCTGCAATGCTTGCACATCAATATCCGTGAAGGCGTTCGGGCGGGCACTCTGCACATCTAATGCCCCAATGATGGTATCGCCGTCCATAATCGGCAACGCCAACTCCGAACGTGTATTGGGCAGCAACTCGTTGCGATAGTGAACGCCAGCGACATCAGTATCGTGGGCAATGACAGGCTCTCCAATCTGAGTTACACGCCCGATGACACTTTGCGAACCAATCAACAGTTTATGCTCTCGTGCAAGTAAGCGTACCCCCGCTTCGCCGGTACTGGCGACAAGTTTGGCATAGTCGCGCGCTTCATCAATTAAGAACACCTGCACATGATAAAAGGCGAAGCGATCGCGAATGGTGTCCACAGCTTGGTTCAACAGTTTATCGAGAGAAAGTTCGCGGGTGATAATCTGGCCAACAGCTGCACTAGCTTCCAAGAGCGTATTGGAGCGGTTGGCGCGGAAGACCAATTGCTGCACTTGGCTGCGAAAGCGGTATAGCAAGAAGCCTAGTAGTAGCGTCACTAGAATAAAGGTCACAGAATCGTTTACATTGGCGACAATAGGGCCACCACGTCCACGTTCTGGGCCAAATAGCAGCGCCCAAAAGCGCAACAGCACAATACCCGTCGTTGCGATATAAGCCCAATGTGTGAGGAATAGCGACCCTAAAAATGCAACCGCTATAAAAACAACGAGTAGCGTATTGTCGAAGTATAAGAAGGTGCTCATCGCCAGGAAAAAGGCAAGCGCTGTGATGACAAAGCTCACAAATTGCCCGCGCCACACATACCAGATGGCAGCACTTACAAATATGAACAACAGCGTGTTGATGACTTGTTGCCCGCCATAAATGCCGCCGATGATATCGGTAAATAGCGTTAACCCTAGTACAAAAGCCGCAAAAATTAGCGCGACAAGTGTGTATTGCTGGCGGGTACGCTCAAATAGGTTCAGTTCAGTCAGTGATTGTCGTGCTGGTCGTTGGCTCATGCTTCGGCCCCTTCACCCTTACCATTTTGGGCTGATGCGCCGTTGAGAAGTTGTGTTGTCGTTAACCGGATTGCTACCCGCCCAACCTTCAACACATCGCGCAAGCTGCGCGCGGCTTCCGCCAGGGTGGTTTCCACATCGGTACGGGTTTGCAATCGGGCGCTAATTTCGTTCACTAGCGCTTCGCGCTGGGCGATGCGCTGGCTTTCTTCTAGTAGGCGCGTATTTTCTGCAGCTAGGCCAAAACGCTCGCTCACCTCACGCACTAGTGCATAATCTTCTGGCGTTAATTCCTGATCTTCTTCCAGCTCAAATTCCATCGCCCCGATGATATACCCACGCACGCTGAGCGGCACAGCGATAATGCGTTTGCCATCTTCAGCGCGTTCGATAATTTGGCGCTGATGCGCGGCATCGAAGAGTGTTGGCGTCCATTCTGTATTGGTGTTCTGTTCTTCTGTTTCGAAGTTATATTCGATACCAAAATCTTCATGCCGCTTCACTAGATATTCTGCCCATGCCCGCCCAGTCAAGCGCTCGTTGAACTTTTGTAGTTCTTCTAAGGCTTGTTGTGCTTGTTGGGCAAGGCGTTGGTTCTCCCGCACGCGCTCTTGTGCTTGTTCAAACTGCCGCACATTGTCGATGGCCAGCGCGAGGCTATCCGCTAAAGATTGGAACGTGCGAATGTCCGCTTCATCAAAGGCTAATGGTAATTTGCTTTGCAGGTCTAATGCGCCAATCACTAGGTCGCCAATACGCATCGGGAAAGCCGCTTCAACCTGCGTTTCTGGTAATAGCTCATTACGGCGATGCACACTATCACGTGCGCCTGCGCGGGCGATAACAGGCCGCCCCTCTAAGGTCACTTGCCCGATAACGCTCAAACTACCGACGCCGAGCGCATGTTGCCGCTCTAATAACAAGCGCCCAACTTCGCCAGTGCTGGCCACCAGTTGGGCAGAGAGGCCATCTTCTGTGACGAGGAATACCTGCACATGATAAAGCTCTGGATAGGCAATCCGAATTTCATCGATGATGTCTTCTAGCGCTTCATTGAGCTGCCCCCGTAACAGTGTGCGCTGCGTGATGCGTGTGGTCAATTCTGCCAATTTCAACCGCTCTTGTGCCGCTTGCGTTGCGCCTTCTCGCCGCGCCGTTGCCAATAAGCGGATGATGAAATAGCCTAATCCTAAAGCTAAAAGCGTCTGGACTATCAACTCGGCGGCGTGGGCAATACGCAATTGCTCTGGGAAAAATTCAACGATATTGGGGCGATTGGCAATAGCGAGTAACTGCAACATCGTGGCGATAACCGCCGCGATTAATACGCCGCGTGTGCTGACAGTAAGGATACCAGTGATGAAGATGAACAGCGCCATCACGCCAGCGGTAATTGGAAATTGCGCGCCATTGGGGATGATTGTCGCGGCAATAACGGCTATTATCAGCGTAATCACACTATAGATGCCGAGCTGTAACTGCCCACGTCGGATGAGTAAGTAAGTGATAAGCCCAATGATGTCAGTTGCTACAAAGATGACGTAATCGGGCTTTTGGCCGGTGAGGCTAGTACCTCGATTTTGGGCGCTAATCAGCGTGACGGTCGTTAAAGCATTGAAAAGCAAAGTCACCAGCAACAAACTATAAACCAGTAAGGCGCGCTCTTTGTTTGTCGCTGTACGGTAGGATTTTGTCGAAAAGATAATTGTGAGCCACTTTTGCATGGTTTAGCTCCTGCCACTCTAAGTGGCGTTATCGCCATTGCTGTTGGGGGCTTTGCCATCGCTCGCATCAATGGCTTGTGCGCCCAAGCGAATTCTGCCGCGTTTCGCATGTAAAGCTCGTCCCAGTTCGCCCATCGTCACCTGCAAAATACTGTTCAAGTCAACCTGTTGCTGAATGAGCGCCGAAATCTCGTTGGCCATAGTTTTACTCAAGGCGGTGCGCTCGCTCTTGGCATAGGCTTCTGCATTTTCAATGGCGACGCCAATTTGATTGACGAACTGGCGGAAAACCGCGAGGTCTGTTTGTTGGTAAACGTAGCTTTCGTAAGCGCCCAACGAAACTAGCCCAATAGCTTTATTGCCCACTTTCAGTGGCGCAATCATCAACGCTTGTACTTCGCTATCAACCTGAAAATCGAGCTGTTCGTCGCGCATATCTTCAATATAAACCGTTGTACCCTTATCCCACACAGCCCCTAAAATGCCATCTAGCGAATAGATTTCACCGCTGACCATGTCAACCGATTGTTTACCCTCAGCCAGTAGCGCAATAGTGTGTAGGTGGTCACGGTCTTCATGATAGAGGTAAATGGCGGCGTGGTTAGCCTCCACCATATCCCCCAATGTTTTGAGCGCTTGCAGATAAATCTCGCGCGCGGATGAGGTGGCTTCAATAGATTGGTTGAAGCGGGCGATAATCTCCAACTGTCGCGCATAGCGCTGGGTACTAGTAAATAGATTGATGTTCTGTAGACCAATTGCCACTTGCGAGGTAATCGTCTCGGCGATTTCTGCCATACGTGGCGTAAAGGGGTACTTGGGGCGGTAAATATCCAAGCCAACAGACCCCAGTAACGAGCCATCAATATCTTGCAAGGGAACGAACATAACGGATTTTACACCCGTCGCTTGTAAAGCCTCGCGGCTGCCTTCGGGTAACCCTTCAGCATGATCGACATCGTTGATGACGATGGACTCTTTGTTCCGCAATTTATCCCATAATTCCCCTTTAGCAGAGAGAGTGAAGCCCGTCGCCCCTTTATCTGGGTATTCACCCGCTACTGTACCTGTTTTGCGGTCTGGGTTGATGAGCACGATACCCGCATGGTCAATTTGGAGCACTTCTACCAAAGCCTTAGTCACTTGTTTGACTAATTCCTCAGTGTCTCGAACTTGGTTGAGGGTATTACTCACATCATTAATCGCATTGAGCACACGCACCTGCTCTTCAAGCCGTTGGGCATCTTTCTGCGTGCGCTCTAAGAGGCGCAGGTTTTGCAGGCTAATGGCCAATTGTGCCGTGATGGTGCGCGCCGTTTCGATCATCTCTGGCTGAAAGCGCTTATCCGGCGCGGTGATGTCTAGGCCGACCGTCCCAATGAATTCGTTGTTATGGTCTAGTAGCGGCAGCACCGCAATAGATTGAATACCGATGTTTTCCAGAATGTCGCGATTGCTCACGAAGAGGTCGCTATTGGGTAAATCATTGATAACAGCGGGTTCGCCTTTCTTGCGAATAATCTTTTGAATATCGTCCTCAGTGGAACTTACAACAGTACCAATGACACCCTGTGGCGGGTACTCGCCTTCAACAATCATGGTTTCGCCATCTGGTTGCACAATGGCAATACCCACATGGTCGATATTCAAACTGCGCACTAGTGCCTCGCTAGCTTGGGCGAGGATAGTTTCTTTATCCCGCGCCGCGCTTAAGGTCACAGCTAGCTCGTTCATCGCCCGCAATACTTGCACCTGTTCTGCCAAACGGGCTGCTGCAGTTTGCGAATCGCGTAATAGGCGTTGGTTATCGATGACAATACCTATTTGGCTATAGATGCTCTGGTATAGACGGCGCTGCTGGTTGCTGAATTGTCTCGGCGTATCGTAAAGAATGGAGACAATATCCGTGACGCGCTTACCACTGCGCAGGACGAAGACAATATAACTGCCTTCGCCCAGCACTTGTTGCATCGTGTTCTCTTCATCATCGCCGGCATCCTCGACAATCAACACGTTTTCCGGTAGTTGGTCGAGGTAAGCGGTGTAAGCGGCGATAGAGGCTTCGCCAACACCTTCGCTGAGGCGGATTGGTTCATCAATCACCGTATTGCCACGAATCCGCGCCACAGTCACGAGGTCGGTAATCTCTCCCTGCGCGTTATATTCAAGCGTAGAGAATGAGATTAAGTCGGCATCGAACGCTATATAGCGCTGTAGGGCGCGCAAAACGTCGGCAGGTGTTTGTGATTGTACTAGCGCGCGGTTAACCTCGTAGAGCGTTCCCGCCTCTTCTAGAGAGCTTTGCGTTTGCTCCAACAGTTCGCGATTTTCTAGCGTTATGGCTATCTGGTCGGCGAGTGCCAAGAAATTGCCAGTGGGGTAGAGCGCCAGTTGTAACGTGTCAAAGGCGCCAAAAGATAGGAGGCCGCGCAATTGGTTGCCAGAGCGCAATCCCACGCTAACTGCCGACTTCATCCCTAATTTTTTCATCTCACCGATGGAATTAGGCGTCATTAACGATTGATAATCATCGAAATCTTCGATGATGAATACCTGCCCCTCCATGATTTGCTTGAGCGCATCCCGCGCCTTCTCATTGCTGAGGTCTGGCGTATCGACAATTTCAACCGTTTTGACCGTTTCACGGGTGGCAATAGCACGGGTGATAATCGTTTGTGGTAATTGCCCCGCATAAATCGGCCTATCAAATAATAGCAGCACCGTTGCATCAACAAACGATGGCATACCGCCCATCACAGCTTGCAACATTTCGGCTTCATCAAACGCCATGGTGATGGCGCGGTTGGTCTCGACCAGCTTTTCGGCCTGTTCACGGGCTTCGCTGGTGGCCTCTAATAGTTGGCGCGTTTGTACGGAGATGCCAATCTGGTCAGCGAGGGTGGTTAATGCCTCAACTTGGTCTTCATCATAATCGGGCGCGCCTTCGGTGAAAATGTTGAGCGTGCCCAACAACAAACCGCCCGCCCGCAGGCCAATGATCATCATGCCATTGGCGCCCAATTCCTCAGCACGGGCGCGTGTGGTCTCATTGAACGTGTTGTCATTGCGCAGCGATGTGTAATAAATCGGTTGCCCCCGCATCATTTGCAGGATGGTTTTCTCATCGGGCAACTCTGCCAAAAAGTCTGTGGGCAACTCTTCTTCGGTGTAATAGGCCGCTTGGGTGTGTAAGGTGAGGCAGTGGCGGCTATTAGGTAGCTCATCCACTTCTAGCTGGCGATCAAATAGCGTAATGGCGATACCCTTGCTATCGCGGGCGATGGTATAGAGCACCGCTTGCGCCATATAGGGATAATCGACTGCCGCCGTCACCAAACGGCTAGCCAGCACCAAATTTTCCGCTAGGTCGCGCGCTTGTGCTGCCTCTTGTAGGCTTTCCTGCACATCGAGCAAAGCGCTAATCTGGTCAGCGAGGTTGGTATAGGCGTTCATCTCTTCAGGAGTGAACGAAGTTAACTGTTGGCTCACCACCGACAAAATCGCGCCTACGCGCCCGCTTATGGTGATTGGTACGTTAAAGATAGAGCGAATGTCATTTTCCTTAAAATAGGCCAGCATTTGCGGGCTGAAAGCCTCAAGGCCAAAGGTTTCAACATTGGTGATGTTGAAGGGTTCGCCATTTTCAATCGCCCGCTGGAAAACTTCTGGCAGGGCGTTCCAGTTAATTTCAAAACGCATCTCATCGGTGAATGCACCTTCACGATTAGCGCTCACCTTGACCGTCCAACCTGCGGCGCGGCCTACTTCATCATAATCAATCGTATTGATAGCGATAAAACGCCCCTGCTCAATGAGCATATAACGGGCGATAATTTTCGCCATCGTGGCGAAATCTTGTCCAACAGCCAGCTGGTTAAAAGCCAAAGCCTGCCGCGCGCTGATAGTTTGGGCATAGGTGGCAGTTTGCGCCAGGTTGTGCACCCGAATGAGCGCGCTCACTTGGTCAGTGAGGGCTTGCAATGCTTGGCTTTCCGCTGGTGTGATGTCTAGATTGGGGTCAAGCCCGTTAATAGCGACAAAGCCATAGGTATGGCCTTCTACTCTCATCGGGATGAGGTAGAGGGACTGAATATGTTGTGCGATTAACCACTGCTTGGTATTATCGGAGATGGCACGTTGGGCGATATTGTTGATATAAACAGGTTGGGCATCAAAATAAACGCGCTCAATATCGCCTAAATCATCTTCTTGTAAGATGAGGATGGCCTCTTTCTCGTCCAATACATGGCTTTCATGGCGATTGGCCGTCACTAGCGTCCTAATGCCCTGAAATTGGTCTTCACTAAAGTGGAATAGGTTGATAGAGACAAACTGGCGCGGCTTGAGCATGTTGCGGGCGATAGCGCTGGCGAATTCTTCTAGCGTTTGCCCCTCGCGCAATTGGTGTGCTGCCGCAGTTTGCCGCCCGATGAGGTCGCGCACAATCAAATTGCCCAGCGCCAACCCTAAATGGCTGCCCAGCATTTTAAGCGCGGCGCGGTGCTCTGGCGTATCTTCGCCTGTGATGGTTAATACGCCAATATCAAACTCACCCGTTTTGAGCGGGGCGATGAGTGTACCCGCCTCAGCCATATAGGTGATTGTGCCCCCCTCTAGAGCTTTCACATAGGCGGGATGCTCATCGAGAGCGAGGCGGTCATCGGCTGGTGATGCGTCATTTTCGCCGTTGATAGGCCAATATACTAGTTGGTGGCCAACGAGACGGTAAAAGCGTATATCGCTCTCCGCGCCAAAATGAGCACGCAACAGGGGCAATACCTGCTCCATGAGCACCTCTGGTCGTGCACCACTTGCTATCCCATTATCGATAGCCGAAACAATCTGGAGAATCGTTTGCATCTCCGGGGCTTCGCTCATTGTTTACAGGCTCCCTGATTGTCGATTAGTCTTTGCCCGGTGTGTCGGCATTGATTACCCGCGCCCCGCGCTTGCCTTGACCTCACCTGTGGGCTACTTCCATTCCCAGACCTGTTCACCGGCCAGCAAACGTTTAATCTGGTTTGGGAAGCGATCGGGGTCTAGGGGTTTCCCTAAAAAGCCGTCAAAACCGGCCTTCTGTGCCCGCCGCATTTGGTCTTCGCTGGCTTCTGCGGTGATGGCGCATACGATTGTATCTTTCAAACGGGGATGGCTGCGCACTTTTTGCAACGCTTGGTAACCATCCTCATAAGGTAGACGAATATCCATCAGAATTAAGTCGATGCGCGGCAGTGTCTCGGCAAATTGTACCACCTGCCATCCAGATGTCTTCCACTCACAACGCTGTACGCCCATGAACGCCAACATGCGGGCGATCAGGACGAAGTTGGGAACTTGGTCTTCTACCACCAGCACATGCGCTTCGCTGGGGTCGATTGGGTTACGCTTACGGTTTTCGGTCATGTGCTACCTTACCTGAGATAAGCAATAATTTCATCAACAAAGGTGTCGACATTGATCGGCTTGCCAATATAACCATCACAGCCGGCGGCCAGCGTGCGTTCTTTATCGCCCTGCATCACATTGGCCGTTAACGCGATAATCGGTATATCTGCAATTTCGGGGATACTGCGGATTTTGTTGGTTGCGGTCAATCCATCCATCCCCGGCATACTGATGTCCATCAGGATTAAATCCGGCGGGTCAGCCATCGCCTTTTCAATGCCTTCTGCCGCATTCTCCGCCAGGGCGACATCAATATCGGAGGCCATGAGAATACGCTGTACCAGTAATCGGTTGTTTGGGTCATCCTCAATGTATAGCACTTGCGGCATTACCTCGTTCTCCTCGGCAAATTCTTGAATATTGGCAAGAGCGGCTTTTACCACCCACTAAGCCTAATTCCCATTATAATGCATGATAACCTGCCGTAGGATAAAGCCTCATATGTAGCATCATGTTTTGCTTAATCCTATTATGAGACAGGCTGTCATGGATTGCTATGTATGACCTTAAATTCTAACGCAAAATCTCCCCCTCTCTTACCCTTTCTAACGAATGACTTTATTTACCAGCATACAGGCGCTCGCTTTTTCGGGCTACCTATCATACAAACGATATTTTAACCCCAATTGAAGGTTTTACCAAAAACACCGCAAGACTTGGTTTGGGGGGCGCACTCGTCTCCCCCTACGCCAGATGGGGCGATTTGTGATATGCTGCCTATAGGCGCTTAATGCCGCCCGTGAACCGCTTTTTAAGGAGAGAGAACATGCCTAAACAATATGATGCCCCGCCCCCGATGGTGATAGACCCCGCGAAAAAATATACCGCCCGCTTCAAAACGAGCAAAGGCGATTTCGACGTAGAACTCACTGCCGCCACCGCGCCGGTTACGGTCAATAACTTCGTCTTTCTCGCCCGCGATGGCTTTTATGATGGCGTTGTGTTTCATCGGGTATTAGATGGTTTCATGGCACAAGGCGGAGACCCTACCGGCAGCGGGCGCGGCGGCCCCGGCTACCGCTTCAACGATGAGCCATCGGCTTTACGCCAGAGCCATGACCGCCCCGGCACGCTCAGCATGGC
>WGEI01000019.1 GCA_015492875.1 Anaerolineae bacterium
AGGTTTGATATTGGGCGCGGCATGGTCGCCCGACGGCGCGAGAATACTCACATGGTCAGCCGATGGTGCTCTTGCCCTATGGAATGCCGCTGGCGAGGCCGTCTATACCGCTATGCGTCAAGCCCCCATCACTAGCGCGGCATGGTCGCCCGATAGCGCCTCTGTGCTGCTGTGGGCTGGTCAGGGCGCGGCTTTACTCAATGCAGATGGCGAGACAATCGCTAATTTATCCATCAACGCGCCGGTATTAGTTGCCGCATGGCTGCCTGACAGCAGTGTCTTCTTCACCCGAATGCGCGATGGCTCGGTGCTCTTGTGGCGGCGCGATGGCAATCTCATTGACCGCATCACGACAGCAGAGCCAATTTATGGCGCGGTATGGTCGCCCGATGGCAACGCCCTCTTGACATGGGGGAATGATAACGTGGTGCGCGTATGGGATTTGGAAGCGGGGCTAGCGCTCATCCTGCCTCAGCCCGATACGATCTTGAGCGCGGCCTTCCACCCTGAGCAAACGTATATCCTCGTCAGCCTGCGCGATGCGACAGCGCGCATTTGGTTAGCCGATGTCGATATGTTGCTCCGCTTAGGACGAAGCTATAAAACCCGCGAACTCACCGCCGAAGAGCGCGAACGTTTCTTCTTGCCGCGCCGCGTCATCCGCGAGGAAGATTTAGCGGTCAAAGGGGCGGGGCGGTAAAGCCTACCTGATGCCCCGTTCTTCTGCTACAAATAACGATACGACGACTGCCGAGAAGAGGGATGGGGCTATATGTTCAAGTATATTCGTGCGTTCTTCGTGGCCTTGCGCATGACCTTACGCGGGGAGCAACCACCACCGCCACGCTATCCATTGTTGACGGCATGGCTGAAAGATGGCCACCGCCTCGCCCAACAGGTCATCACTGCCGCCGATGCTACTGGGTTCGATAGCGCCGCCCGCCAAATGGTTCAGGTGCGGGTTGATGGGCGTGATTATGCGTTAGATGTGTTGCTGCGCGGCGTCCTCTACAATATGGAGACGGAATACCCGCATCTTTTGCGCACGGGCGGGCAGTATAACCTCACTGCCATTTATGCTGGCAATATCAATGACCGCTATCGCATTCAGCGCATCTTGGAGAGCGAAGTATGCGAACAATATCCCGCTTTTATGCAAGCGTTGCAGTCCCTGCTAGCGCATTTAGAAGCCCCGCCACAGGAAGGGCAACCAGAAGTAGATTAAAGGTTATCTGGGGTGAGGTCTTCAATAATATAGTCGGCGAGGATTTCGGCAACTTGTGTCACGTCGTAGCGCCCTTTGGCCACCTGTAAAACAATTTCTCGCGCTTCTTTGTCCGTCCACACGATGCGGTGCTTGTTTAGCATGAGGAAACGCTCTACAGTGAGGCGGGCGGTGCGTTTATTGCCATCGGCAAACAAGTGATGATAGGCGAGCGAGTGCAACATGGCGGCGGCCTTATCCACCAGCGTGGGGAATTGCTCTTCGCCAAATAGTACGATGTATGGCCGCGCCGCTGCCGAGCGCAATAAATGGCGGTCTCGGACGAAAGGGCGTTCATTGAGCACTTGCTGGTTGATGCTGTAAATTTCAGCTGGGGTTATAATGACGGTGCTATCGCCCATGATAGCCCCTAACGACTTGCGAGTTGTGCCAATAGCCAGCTATGGCACTCCATAATATCGGAGATGATGCCCATATCTTGGGCGAGGTTCGGCTTTGGATAAGCTTGGCCGGGTTTGGTGCTGAGCCATGTCGCCAACTCGCCAACTTCTACTCTACCTAGCGCCGTCTCCAAAATGACGTGCAAGGCTTCTTCTTGTACCCAAATGGGATACAGGCCATTGACTTGTAAGAAGAATATCATGCCCACAGTGCCCGTGCGCTTGTTGCCATCGCTGAAGGGATGGTTACGTATAATTGCATGGAGTAGCGCCGCCGCTTTTTCTTGACGGGAGGGAAACGCATCCATACCAAAAGCGCTAGACTGAGGCCGTTGTACCGCCGCTTGTAAAAGGCCTATATCGCGTATTTGCTGTTCGCCGAGCAAAATGCGCTGGTTATTGAGCACTCGCCCATTGATGTATAGGAGTTCGTCTGTTGTCAGATAGCGCATGATAATTTCACAGGTAAAGGTTATTGCCCTCATTGTAGCAATTTTAAGAGTGCAAAAACAAGCAAAATTTCGAAATTTTTCCCAAAAATTTGTTACATTGTTAAAGAGTTTGTGATGAAGCCACAAAAGAAAAAGGCATGTCCTTCAACATGCCTTCTATAACATCGTTCATACACAAAATCGTGCTAAGGTTGGGGTTCTTCAGTCCCTGCTACGGCGGTTTGCGTGGCAAAGACTGCCGTTTGCGTCATGAGTATCCACTCGCGCACTTGCGTCGCATAGGCTGGCGATGTGGGCGTCGCGGTGGGTTGCCCGCCTCTCGGCTGCGGCGTCGCCGTTTGTGGCACAACGCCAGAGGGTGGCTTTGTCCCGCCGGGTAAAGGCAATGGCGTCCACGTGGCCGTTGGCGTCACGCTTGGCGTCCATGTCCATGTTGGCGTGACGGTGAACGTTGGCGTATAAGTCGGCGTTGGCGTGCGCGTTGCAGTTGCCGTTGGTGTGACTGTCGGCGTCATCGTAGCGACAGGCGTTGCGGTTGCTGTCGCGGTCGCTGTGGGCGATGGCGGGCTGAGTGTTGCCGTCGCCGCTGCGGGTTGTAAGGTGTCGCTTGGCTGTGTACCTGCTGGCGGCATGGTGGTTTGCTGCGGGCGATTATCCGCAATGAGCTTCAGCAATGCTCCATAATCATAGGCACTGTCT
The DNA here is from genome assembly GCA_015492875.1 of Anaerolineae bacterium. GTDB lineage: Bacteria > Chloroflexota > Anaerolineae > Aggregatilineales > Phototrophicaceae > S146-30. Next base: position 2,817 of record WGEI01000019.1, read on the forward strand.
TGTTGCGCTTGATAGCTTAAAACCGTTTCGGCCTCTTCTAGAAAGGCATCTATCAAGACATTATCGCCATTGACCAGCAAAACGAGGTCTTCAGTGGTCGCCAGCAGTTCGTCGATGGCATCCTGCGAAAGCCGCCCCAGCGCGTTCAGCTGCACCACTTCATCCAAGCGGGTTTGCGCAATCTGGATGTAGGCCTCTTCCAAGTGCCCGATGAGATTGGCGAAAAACAGGATGATACTCTCCCATAGGCGCTTCACCCCATAGAGCGTATCGCCCGGCAACGCCTCTGCCGACGCCGCCACTACGCCCGCACCACTGGTGAACATCACCATAAAAGCGAGGATAAGCCCCGCTGCCAGTTTGCTCATGGGTAGGGCGAGGCGGTTGAACAGGATGACGCGGTTTTGCTGCTGCGAACGATAGCGAGCGCGGAACTCGGCCTGTAGGCGCGCTTCTAACGCATCTACTGCTTCTTCGGGCATCGCTGGCGCATCAAAGCTAGATGCCAGCAGGATGAGCGATAAATCGCGCCGCAGTTCAGCCGCGTAGGACGGAAAGCGTTGCAGGCAGGTGTCAATATCCGCAGTGCCACTGAGCACAGCATCAATACAATTATCTAGAACTGCTTCGTAGTGTTGTAGGCGTTCGTCGTTCACGATAATCCCGCCATAATAGATTCAACGTCGAACCCAGCCTCTTCCAAACGGCTGGCAAGCGAACGCAAGGCGCGGTGTTGTAGCGCTTTGATTGCGTTGGGCTTTTTGCCCATCACCTGTGCGACTGCGTCAATGCGGTAACCCTCAATAAATCGCAAAATAATAACCTGTTGCTGCTCATTAGTTAATGTGGCAATGGCCTGCCGTAAAGCCTGCGCGGCATAATGGCGCATCATTTCGGCATCCATGTTTGGCGTCACTGCCAATGGTTCAGCGTCTATGTCGCTTTCTGCTGGCCGTCTTTCCACCCGTCGGTAGTGGTCAATCACGCGAGCATGGGCAATGCGGTATAGCCAAGCGATGAATGGCTTGCCGCGCTCATGATACTTCGGTAAATCACGCAGGGCACGGGTGAAAACATCCGCCGTTAAATCTTCCGCGAGATGATTATTGTTGACGCGGTGGTAGATATAACGGTGAATGGTCTGCACATGCGCCCGATATAACGCGCCGAAGGCTTCCGCATCCCCTTGCTGCGCCCGTTTTAATAAACGTTTCTCTTCAACGCGGTCCAAAATAATCTCCAATGTTGGTAACCGTGCGGAGCGCGTTGTCTAATGCGTATACCGCTTCGCACGGGAAAAGGTTACGACCTAATAACCTTTTTCATCGGCTGAGTTTCTATTTTGCAGCGCCAATCGCCCTGTCAGGGCATTGCACTACCCCTAGCCTACAGTATAATCGCTAAAGATAACGATAATTTTAGCGAATTGTAAAATCAGGCCAAACGCATTGAAAGACGAAAAACGAGAACAACCACTTCCCCCTTCGCTCTATACGGAAGAATACTTCCGCACTGCTTGCGAAGGCTACGATGAGTTTAACGAATCTGACGGCCAACGTCTATCGCGCCGTTTAGAAGCCGCTTTTGCGCTGGCAGAGGTCAAACCCAATATGAAGGTGTTGGACGTTGGCTGTGGGCGTGGCGAGATTTTGCGCCACTGTGCCGAACGGGGCGCTTACGCTTATGGCATCGACTATGCCCCCGTCGCGGTAGAGCTATCGCACGAAGTCATCGGTGCGATGACTCCCGAAGATGCCGCCCGCACTGGTGTCATGCTGGCCGACGCCAAAAAGCTCCCCTTCGCTGATAAGTCCTTCGATCGCGTGTTGATGTTCGACGTTGTCGAGCACCTGCACTCGTGGGAGCTACACGAGGCGATGTTGGAAGTGCGGCGCGTCCTCAAAGATGATGGGCGTTTCATCGTCCATACCGCGCCCAATGTTTGGTATGACCGCTATGCCTATCCAATCGTGCGCCAATTCCGCCGCTTGATGGGGCAGGGGCATCTTTACCCTAAAGACCCGCGCCAATTCGGTGTGGCCGTCAACGAGCATGTCCATGTCAACGAGCAATCGCTGTGGAGCATGAAGCGCGCCCTCCGTGAAGCTGGCTTTGAGGGCAAGGTGTGGCTAGATAGCCCCCCGCAAAACCGTCAAGAGCCATTCATCTTAACTTGGTTGCGCAAATTGGCTTTTGAAACTGTGCCGCTGCGTTGGTTTTTCCAGCGCGAGGTCTTTGCAGTTGCGGCAAAGCGCCGTAGCAAGTAAAGTTGGCTTAAACGGTGTAAATGCTAAAAAGTAATCGTCAAGATGAGTTGTGGGGCACGGCTATATGCGTGACAAAAGACCAGTTGATGAACTTTCCATAGAAGAGTTGGAACGTATAC
>WGEI01000020.1 GCA_015492875.1 Anaerolineae bacterium
ACCGCAAATTCAGCGGCCAAAACGGCTCTCTATGGGTAATTGATGCAATCACTTCTAAAACCCGCGAGGCCGTGATTCCTATCCAGCCCGGTAAATTCAAGCGCGGCCACCGCAAATTCGCTTCTTTACATACAATATCAAAGGCTTCTTTGTGAGAAATCCAATCGCCACACACATTATAAATTTCCCCCAGCCGCCCCTTATCAAGGGCTTTAAGAATACTATCGGCAACATCGCCAATATAGGCCGGAAAAATAATATGCCGCCCCCCTTCAATCTGCATGATAATGCCCCGCATTGGGTCATGGAAAAACAAGCGATTGAATGCATAAGTACCCAACGGGCCATAAAACGCCCCCGGCCTTAAAATCACCACCGGGAAATCATATTGTTCATAAAAATCTTGTGCACACAATTCTGCTTCATATTTGCTCTGTTGGTAAGGGTCTGCTGGGTAGGGCGTATAAGTTTCATCAATAATGTTCTCTGGGTCAGGATTGCCATAAACGGCTGCGGTAGAAATGTGAATAAACCTCTCTACACCAGCATCATAAGCCGCTGCAAGTATATTTTTTGTCCCACCAACATTGACAACCTTGAAGTCCGCTGGATTGCCCCAAAACCGAAAAAGCGCTGCTGCATGGATGACATATCTTGAACCATCTAGCGCTTTTCGTACCGCTGCCGCATCTCGTAAATCTCCCCGTATCACCTCTAAATTAGCATATCGCTTCAGCCATATATGGTCTTGTGGATGGCGGGAAAGGATACGCAGCTGGTAGCCAGCACGACATAACGCTGCAATGAGATGGCGACCTAAAAAACCCGTACCGCCGGTTACAAAAATTGTATCCACGTAACTCACCTTTAGATAAAATGCCTACCAGCTCGGTAGGCCTGAGGACATATAGATACTTTATTATAACGGCTAAGCTCAATTATAGAATGTATGTCTTATGGCGCTTTTCATTTGCGCGATTGGCCAATTGTCGCGATAGTCACCCCTATGAGAATAATGCCGCTACCTATGATTTGCTGGCTGACAGGTACTTCGCCCAATAATATCAACGCGAGAATGGCGCTCCCTATAGGTTCTAATTGTGTAGAGAGGCTGACATACGTGGCAGGTAGATACCCGAGCGCAAAATTCAGCGATGAGTGCCCGATGAGTTGGGGGATGAGACCAACCGCAATGAGCAACAGATATGCCGAGGGCGTGTAACCTGTTACAGGTATTTGGCTAATGAGCATAACCCCACTCATGACAATTGCGCCACAGGTATAGACTAGCCATATATATGGCACGAGGGGTAAATCTTCCCGCAATTTGCGCCCAATAATGAAATAAACCCCGACTGCAATTGCGCCAACTAGCGCCAACCCGCTGCCTAATAACACATTCCCCCCTGCAGGCGCGCCGCTACCTTCACCGGGGAGGCCAATGATAAAACCTCCCACCACAGTGATGACCAACCCCGCAATAATGAGTTGGGAAAGTTTGGTGCGTAATAGAAAGAATTCCATTAAACCGACCCAAATAGGGGAGGTCGTTACCAAAACTACGCTGATGAGCACTGTGGTATGTTCCAGCGAGATAATCCACGACGTAAAGTGCAATGCCAGAAAAATGCCGCCAAGAAAAGCTAAGCTGATGTCCCTCGCTTTAATTTTGATGAGATATTCGCGGTAATTGCGCCACGCCATCGGCGTTAACACCGCTGCCGCTGTCACCAATCTTGCCGCTGCAATTAGAATAGATGGCGCACCTGCTGCCTGCGCATAGCGAATGAGTATCGCCGCGAAGGCAATCGCCAACACCGCAATACCTAAGGCGATATACGCCGTTAATGGCGCGCGTGCTTTCAATGTTACTTCTGTCTCTGCTTGTGTGCTCATAGCTTTCCCCGCGTGAGTGATGGGCAACTAAAGCAAAATTAGCATCATATCCTATTGTTAGGCAAGCGCCAGTATAAACCATCATTTTATGTCCAATTCAGCTTCTTATACACTATTTACTACGATGGTATAGGCTATCTGTGGTAGAATGCCAATGGGTTGATATGATTTTTGCTACTAAGGAGAGAGTGTAATGGCTTTTGAACTCCCGCAGCTACCTTATGCATATGATGCTTTAGAACCCCACATTGACGCGCGCACTATGGAAATCCATCACAGCAAGCACCACGCTGGCTATACCAATAAACTAAATGCCGCTATCGCCGGTACAGACCTGGAAAATAAGAGTATTGAAGAGATTCTGGCCAATCTAGATGCTGTGCCAGAAAATATCCGCACCGCTGTTCGCAATAATGGTGGCGGCTATGCCAACCACGCGCTTTTCTGGGCGATTATGTCTCCCAATGGCGGTGGTGCGCCCTCTGGGGAATTAGCCGATGCCATCAATGCCGCTTTTGGCAGCTTCGATGCTTTCAAAGAGCAGTTCAGCAACGCTGCAGCAACCCGTTTTGGATCAGGTTGGGCGTGGCTTGTCGTTGAATCAGATGGCAGCCTCAGCGTGACTTCTACCCCAAATCAAGACACCCCATTGATGGAAGGCAAAACGCCTATTCTTGGCCTTGATGTTTGGGAACACGCCTATTATTTGAATTACCAGAACCGCCGCCCAGATTACATCGCTGCATGGTGGAGTGTCGTCAATTGGGATGCGGTTGCCGAGCGCTTTGCCGCTGCGAAAAAGTAACATTTGTCGGTTAGTATAGCCGAGCATCATCATATACAGCGACTTGAAAAGGCGCTACAATCGTAGCGTCTTTTTTCTGCTTCGTAGGGATTGCACATAGTTGTCAACGCTATGTGTTTTTGCGCTTGTTATTTTTTAAGGAGTATAAACTTATGACCGAGTATCGTATTGAACGCGATTCACTGGGCGAAGTACGTGTTCCTGCCCATGCTTACTATGCTGCTCAAACCCAACGTGCTGTTGAGAATTTCCCCGTTAGCGGCCTTAAGCAATATCGTGCTTTCATTTGGGGGATGGCTGTGATTAAACGCGCTGCTGCTGAGGTTCATAAAGACCTTGGCCTGCTAGATGCCGAGCTAGCAGATGCCATCATTCAGGCCGCCGAAGAGGTCATTGAAGGCAAACATGATGACCAATTCGTCGTAGACCCCTTCCAAGCTGGTGCTGGCACAAGCCATAATATGAACACCAACGAGGTTATCGCCAATCGTGCAAATGAAATTTTGGGATATGCGCTTGATGACGCAGAGAAACCCATTCACCCTAATGACCATGTCAATATGGCACAAAGCACCAACGACACCATTCCAACAGCAATTCGTTTAGGCGCTTTGTGGCGGCTCGATGAGCTGTGCGACACGCTACAAACCTGTGCTGATGCCTTTTGGGAGAAAGCGAAAGAATGGGATGATGTTGTCAAAAGTGGGCGCACCCACCTTCAAGATGCCGTACCCGTTCGCTTGGGGCAGGAAGTTGGCGCTTGGGCGAAAGCCATTGAGCGCAATATCGAGAAACTGCGCGTCGCTGCGGAAGGCCTGCGCCGTTTAGGTATCGGCGGTACAGCAACCGGCAGCGGCCTCAACGCCCATCCCGAATACCATAGCCGCATGGTCAAGCTTCTCAGTGAACGCACTGGCCTTACGCTCTACGAATCTGACAACCTTTTTGAATCCATGCAATCGCATCAAGACGCCGTTTTCTTCTCGGGCGCGCTGCGTAGCACAGCTCAGGATTTCACCCGTATCGCCAATGATATCCGCTTGCTCTCCAGCGGCCCCACCACCGGCCTCGATGAAATTCACCTGCCAGCAGTGCAGCCAGGCTCATCCATTATGCCCGGTAAGGTGAATCCCGTTCTGGCTGAAATGCTGAATCAAGCGATGTTCCACATCATGGGCAATGACCACGCTATCGCTATGTGCGCCCAAGCTGGCCAGCTAGAACTAAACGTCATGATGCCGATTATGGGCTATAACCTGTTCCAGATGATGGACGTAATGATAGGTGCTGTGCGCGCCTTCACCCAAAAACTCGTTGTTGGTATGACCGCCAACCGCGAACAGGCAGAACGCTGGCTAGCCCGCAACCCCATTCTGGTCACCGCATTGAACCCCATCATCGGCTACCTCAAGGGTGCAGAAGTGGCGAAGAAAGCCCTTGCAGAAGGTAAAACGATTCGTGAAGTTGTGGTTGAACTAGGATACATGACCGCTGAAGAGGCCGATGCCGCCCTCGATGCCCGCCGTATGACAGAAGGCGGTATCTTGAAATAACTTTCGCAGATTTGCCCTTCTTAATCCCCCTCAATAGGCGAGGGGGATTATTATGGAGGTATGATTGGCGGAATTCATTAAAAATTCGGCGCTATCCTGTTGAGCACTCTGCCGATATAGAGTATACTACTGCCGTTAGAATTTCGTTGCTTTGCCGGTTTATTCAATCGAAGGCGTCAATATCACGTGGCTCGTAAACTAGGAAAATACGAGATTATCGAACGCATTGGGCGTGGCGGTATGGCCGAAGTCTATCGGGCTTATAACGCCAACCTTGATCGTTACGAGGCGATTAAGGTTTTGCATAGTTTCTTGGCAGATGCCCCAGAGTTCAAAACCCGATTTGAGAAAGAGGCGCGTAATATTGCCCGCCTGAAGCACCCCCATATCGTGCAAGTTTACGATTTTAACTTTGACCCCGATACGGGCAGCTATTACATGGTCATGGAACTTATTGAGGGTGGCACATTGAAAGACCGCCTTCAAGAGTTGGCCAAAAATGGCGAAATGATGCCACTCGGTGAAGCGCTGCGCTATATTCGTGAATCTGCCGATGCGCTTTCTTATGCCCATAAACAGGGCATGATTCACCGTGATGTTAAACCAGCAAACTTGATGGTTGACCGTGATGGCCGCATTGTCCTCACCGACTTCGGTATTGCCAAAATCGTAACCGGCCCGCAATTTACCGTCACTGGGGGCATGGTGGGAACACCCGCTTACATGTCTCCAGAACAAGGGATGGGCGAGCCGGGTGACGAGCGTTCGGACTTGTACTCTCTTGGGGTTATCTTATACGAGCTTTTAACAGGCAAGCCACCTTACAGTGCCGATACACCCCTTGCACTTATTCTTAAACATGTTAACTCTCCTATCCCTTCGGCTTGCGAGAATAACCCGCGCCTGCCACCGTTTGTCGATGAAGTGATCAATAAACTGTTAGCTAAAGACCCTGCAGAGCGCTATCAAAACGCGGATGAGCTGATTGCTGATTTGCAAGAACTAGAGCAGCGTAGCCTACATCGAACACAACCCTTAAACGATACACCTGTGCCGCCCCCGCTACCGCCTGATAACTTAAATGTCGTGACGGGCGATGATGATGATTCTCCCACCATCCGCAAATCGAATCTTATCCGCCAACAAGCCAAACAGGGGGCCAAATCGACACGCTCTCGCACCCCGCTTCTAGCCCTTATCTTCTTAGCGCTACTAGTTGGTGCCGCCGGTATTTACGTTATTGGCGCACAAAGTGGTGTTTTCCCTGCATTTGGTGGCGTTGCAACCGATACGCTGACGCCAACTTCAACTGAGCCACCAACCGCAACAGCGACTGATGCACCAACTGAGCTACCAATCACCGTTGTTCCGATTGTTGTGTCAGAGCCGCCTACATCGACGTTCACACCATCACCAACATTGACCCCAACGCCAGTACCGCAGGCAACTTCAACCAATACCCCAACGCCAGAAGTTTCTCCCACGCCATCCGCAACGCCGAATATCACCCAGACTGTTGCCTTTGAGCGTACCGCAACAACGGCGGCCTGTGTCTTTGATTATGCCGTTGTAGAACAATCACCAGAAGATGGCGATGCCGGTGGGTTCTTCACAGTGAATTCCCCATACACGCGCGAAATTACCTTATTGAATACAGGCACATGTACTTGGGAAGTCAACACCTCTTTGACCTTCGTGGAAGGGGAGAGTTTTAACGCTGGCCCACGTATCTTCATCCGCGAACCAGTAGAGCCAGCCGAAGAAGTGACAATTACTTTTGAGGGTACATTGCCCCCACGTGGTAGCTTAGAACCCATCTCCGGCACATGGGAAATGCGTACTCCCGGCCAAATACGTTTTGGCGCTCCACTCGTGATTAGCATTCTTGTTTTTGACCCCGGTAGTTAGAGGATATTTCCATGAACCGTGAAGAAGCCTATGCCCTAATGACGGAATATACCGAAAGCCCCTCTTTGCGCCGCCACATGCTTGCCGTAGAGGTGGCGATGCGTGCCTATGCCGAACGCTTTGGCGAAAACGCCGATTTATGGGGCGTTGTTGGGCTGCTTCATGATTTTGATTATGAGCGCTATCCAGATGTTGCCGTTGAAGGGCATCCAGTCGTTGGCTCAAAAATCTTACGTGAGCGCGGTGTTTCCGAAGAAATTATTCGTGCTATTCTCTCTCATGCTGCTGAAATAACGGGAGTGCAGCCACAATCGCTCATGGAAAAAACGTTGGTGGCGGTTGATGAGCTAACAGGTTTTATCATTGCAGTGGCTTTGGTGCGCCCCAGCAAAAGTATTTTAGATGTCAAACTAAAATCCATTAAAAAGAAATGGAAAGATAAGGCCTTCGCCGCTGGCGTTAATCGGGAAGAAATAGAACACGCTACCGAAGCGCTCGGTATTCCCCTTGAAGAACACATTCAATTTGTCCTAGATGCCATGAAAGCACAGGCCGAAAAGCTTGACCTCACAGGCCTAGGATCATAAAAGGGCGACATTTTTTGCCGCCCTTTTTTCCCTTCAATTACCGCTTAATACTGTAC
>WGEI01000021.1 GCA_015492875.1 Anaerolineae bacterium
GTTACCTTGTGAATACCGCACGCCTCGAAATGGAGAAAGACCCAGAGAAAGCAACGCGCGAGATTGCACGCATTTTTGATTTGCTAAATCACTAATGTTTTTCCGATGGGTTGCCGTCTGATGAGCCGAAAGGAATCGCAACTATGGCAACGAAGCAAATAGACCTGCCTGTCACGGGGATGACCTGTGCGTCATGTGTTCGCACTGTGGAACGCGCCTTGAAAAAGGCGGATGGGGTGGCTGAGGCCAATGTCAATATCGCCACCGAAAAAGCCACCGTGAGCTTTGACCCCGAAAAGCTCGACACGAAATTACTCATCCAGCAAGTAGAAAATGCTGGTTATGGCGTCGCCACCGCAACAATGGACTTGCCCATAACAGGGATGACCTGTGCGTCGTGCGTCCGCACTGTAGAACGCGCCTTGAAAAAGCCTGATGGTGTCTTAGATGTCACTGTCAATCTAGCTACGGAAAAAGCCACTGTAACCTATATTCCCGGCCTTGTTAGCCGCCGTGACCTTGTCGCTGCTGTAGAGAGTGCCGGTTATGGGGTGCTAGACCTTTCGGATGCTGCCGAGCCTGAAGATGCCGAGCGTGCTGCCCGTGAGGCGGAAATCGCCCGCCAAGCGCGCTTAGTCAAAATCGGTGCGTTCTTTACTGTGCCGCTTTTCATCTTGAGCATGGGCTATCATTTGCGCCATACATTCCCCATTCTCGCAGATACTTTCCCTTGGTTGATGTGGGGGGGGTGGCCATTGATATTTTTTGCTTTAGCGACACCTGTGCAAGTTATTCTGGGTCGCCAATATATCGTTGGCGCTTATAAGTCCTTGCGCAATGGCACGGCCAATATGGATGTCCTCATTGCTATGGGGTCGTCTGCGGCTTATATCTACAGTGTCATCGTCTTGCTAGGGCTTGTTTTTGGCTTCAGCGATATTGTTGGCGAACTAGAGTATTTTGAATCCGCTGCTGTCATCCTCACCCTGATTACGCTGGGCAAATTATTAGAAGCCCGTGCTAAAGGCCGCACTAGTGAGGCCATCCGTAAGTTGATGGAACTCGCACCGCGCACCGCAACAGTTTTGCGCAATGGCGAAGAGGTTGAAGTTTCCGTTGATGATGTTCTTGTTGGCGATACCTTAATTGTGCGCCCCGGCGAGCGTATTCCAGTAGACGGCGTTGTCGTTGATGGCCGTTCGGCTGTGGACGAATCAATGTTGACCGGCGAGAGCTTGCCAGTGAATAAAAACGTTGGCGATAACGTCATCGGCGCGACTGTGAACCGCAATGGCCGCCTCGTCATTGAGGCGACTGCCGTTGGCGCACAAACCGCTTTAGCCCAAATCATCCGCATGGTGCAACAAGCTCAAGGGAGTAAAGCCCCCATTCAGCGCGTTGCAGACCAAGTCTCTGGCGTCTTTGTGCCCATTGTGATTGTGCTTGCCATCATCACTTTTGTTGGTTGGCTTACTATCGGCACTGCGCCCTTGCCAACTGCTGTGCTCAATGCGATTGTTGTTTTGGTTATTGCTTGCCCCTGTGCGCTTGGCCTCGCCACGCCAACCGCGATTATGGTCGGTACAGGGCGCGGGGCACAGATGGGTATTCTCTTCAAAAATAGCGAAGCGTTGGAGACCGCCCATAAAGTCAATGTTGTTCTACTTGACAAAACGGGGACAATAACGCGCGGTGAGCCTGCTGTCACCGATGTTGTGCCTGCCGATGGCTACAAACGCGACGATGTATTGCGACTTGCAGCGGGTGCAGAGCGCGGCAGCGAGCATCCATTGGCATTGGCTGTTGTCCAAGCTGCCCAGCAAGCTGCGCTTAATCCGCCACAACCACAGGCTTTCGATAGCATTGCTGGTCGAGGTGTAAGTGCACAGGTTGATGGGTATGAAGTGCTTGTTGGTAGCCCGCGCTTCAGCAAAGAACAAGGCGTTGATTTAACGCCGCTACAGGATGTTATAGAGCGTCTTCAATCTAGTGCCCGCACTGCGATTGTGCTCGCAGTAGATGGGGCGCTTGCTGGGGTTATCGGCATCGCTGATACCGTGAAAACTGGTGCTGCCGAAGCGATTGCCGCTATGAAACACGCGGGGTTGGAAGTCACTATGGTGACTGGCGATAATACAGCCACTGCCGAAGCCATTGCTCGTGAGGTTGGTATTGAGCGTGTCTTTGCAGAGGTGCTCCCCGGAGAAAAAGCCGACGTTGTCAAGCAACTCCAAGCCGAAGGCAAACGGGTGGCGATGGTTGGCGATGGTATCAACGATGCGCCAGCGCTTGCTCAAGCTGATTTAGGCGTTGCCATTGGCACGGGCACAGACATCGCTATGGAGGCCGCAGACCTGACGCTGATGAGCGGCGACTTATCTGGGGTTGTGCGCGGCCTTCGCCTCAGCCGTGCCACGATGCGCACGATTTATCAAAACCTCTTCTGGGCCTTCATCTATAATATCATCCTCATTCCAGTTGCCATGCTGGGCTTGCTTGTGCCCGCATTGGCCGCTGGTGCTATGGCCTTCTCGTCCATCTTTGTCGTGAGCAATAGCTTGCGGCTACGGAATGCCCGTATTGAAGACGAAACCGTGCGCAAATCACAAATGGGTTCACCACAACCTGTATCTTCACCTGTGAGTTAGCTCAATTCTATGGGGCGGGATAAACTCGCCCCGTATTTTATGGAGGTTGAACTTTGCGCTATTGGATGTTGTTATGGACATTGCTCATCGCGTTGTTTGGGATAACAGCGTGTTCTTCTCCCAGTGAAAACGCGCCCCAATCGGCCTTACCTTTGGCAGAAGATAAACCCACATTCGTATTTTTCTACACTGATGGGTGAATCCCTTGAGCGCGGATGATGCCCATCGTGGATGGGCTTGAAGAGCAGTATAATGAAAAAGTGCAGTTCGTGCGCTTGAATGTTAATGCCGAAGGGGCTGAAGCCTTCCGCGAGTTAAATTTACCGGGCCATCCTACGGTTGTGATATTTAACGCTGTGGGGGAAGAGGTCTATCGCGGTTTTGGGGTCATTCCTGAAGCACAACTTGAACGCGAACTTGATGCCTTATGATGATAAAAAACCCCGTCGATTGCGGCGGGGTTTTCGAGTAGAACAAGCAGTTTTAAGCGTTTTCCGGCGCGTAGTCAATCTCGGTTAACTTCGAAACGATTTGCTCCCAAGTGGCCGGTTCGTTATATTCTACAGTCATGGTTTTGCTGCTCGCTTCACCATCAACGCGCTCCACACCTTGCAGTGCGCTAAGTTCTGTTTTGATCGTACGAACGCAACCATCGCAACCGATATTGGGGACTTTGAAAGTCTTCTTTTCCATGAGTTTAACCTCCTCATACCCTACGGGGTATATTATATCACGGCTTTTCCATGACTGAAATAGACAAATGTCACCTTTTTCATCCTATCAGCGCCTCTATTTCCTCTCGCACCGCTTCATCTGTTTCGTGGTCATAGAGGCGTGTGAGCAATCTTGCCGCCCCATACCTCATAATTTGCCATAGCGCCCATGCGGCATGTCCTCTGATGAGGGACGAGGTGTCATAGAGTAATTGGATGAGGTATGGAATAGCGCGCTCATCTCCCCAATTACCCGCAGCAATACAGGCATTACGCACCATGCGCGTTCTCTTTATGCGATAGACAGGCGTGCCTTTATACCATGCGGCGAATGTTTCCTCATCTAATGCCAATAAATCGGTGATGGCAGGGGCAAAGCGCTCTAGCGAAGGCCGCTCTAGCGGTAGTGGTGCATAGTTAGGAGCGAAGCGTTGAAAGGGGCACACATCTTGGCAAATATCGCATCCAAACACCCAATTGCCGAAGTGCGGGCGCAACCCTCTATCTATCCATCCCTTATTTTCTATCGTGTGATAGCTAATACACCGCCGCGCATCTAACACATACGGGGCGGGGAATGCGTTTGTTGGGCAAGCGCTAAGGCAACGGCTACATGTGCCGCACATATGCGCTTTATGGGGGGGATCGTATGTATCGAAAATGGCAGTAGTGATAATCTCGCCAAGAAAGAAGTAGCTACCACGTCGTGGCCGAATTAGCATCGTATTCTTGCCGATGAATCCAAACCCAGCCTGTTGCCCATGACTACGTTCTAGAATAGCGCCAGTATCTACATAGAGTTTATAATCGCCATTTCCTAACTGTTGCGCCAAAGAAATGAGTTTAGGCGTCATGATATCATGATAATCTTGTCCCCACGCATAAGCGGCGATACGCCCGCGTGATGGGTCTTCTAGCACCTCTGGGGGGAAGAGGTGTTTTGCGGCGGTATAGTCCAACCCTACTACTATCATCGATTGTGCATTGGGCAGGATGTTCTGCAAATTCTCTCGCCGAATAATGCGGTCAGGCCTCGCCATATAGCCCATTACGCCGTGCATGCCTGCTGCAATCCATCGTTTGTAAGCCTCAAGCGTGGGAGATGGTTCGGCATGTACAATGCCAACGATATTAAACCCTAATTCTAAGGCGATTTGTTTAACCTGTTCGGCTTTGAGCTGCATGGGGCGGCCTTTCAAAATTCGAAATGCGGTTGGCTGTGCGTTATAATGGCTGCTTACGATAGGTCTATGAAGTGTAGTTAGGTGACAATGGGTTTACAAGCCGAAGCCCTTCAACAGTGACAGTCCAGACCTGCTTTCTGCAGTGCAAACGGCTAATCACAATACTCGAACAAAACTCGCCTACAGGTCATGCTATTCAGATGCCTACACCAGTGCGGAGTTGGCTGCAACCTCGTTAAGCTGGTTCGCCATAGGCGACATTTACCGAGCACCATACCGTTCTTTTGCTCATAAAGGGGAATAGTTGTGGAGCGCGATTTTTGGCAAGCCATTATTGTTAACAATTATGCTTTTCCCGATGGCCATGATGTAGTGAGCCTCACTAATGAACTGCTTGAATATTTAGCCTATCCTGATGAAGAGTTGCGAGACCGTTTTGCCTATAACATTCTCGCCCGTTGGATTGTACGCGATAGCCTTTACACATCACAAGATTTGCGCGATATGATGAACCTTTTGCTAGCCAATCTCACTTTAGGGCTAGGGGAGCAAAATACGGATAGCGTGTTCCTGCGGTCTTATAGCGCGCTTGTGCTATCACTGATTATTTTCCTCCACAATCGTGCGCCGTTTTTAGATGAGGGAGAGTTAGCGGCTATCCTAGATGGCGCGCTGGATTATTGGATGCGTGAAATTGATTTGCGCGGTTATGTAGCGGGCAAAGGCCTCGCGGCCCCTGTGGCGCATGTCGCTGATTTATTGCGCTTTTTAGCGCGTTCCCCCTTGTTGCTAGAAGTCGATTTATTGCGCATTTTAGACGCCATTGCCGCCCGCTTGCTCCTAGAAGCGCCCGCAATTTTTCACTTTGATGAAGACGACCGCTTAGCACTTGTCGTTATCGAGGTGATGCGTCGTAACTTATTGCCAGAACTCAACTTCAATGAATGGCTAGGGCGTTTCAACGCATGGCAAAATGCCCATGAGAACGACATCCGGTTTGATTTTGCCGTACATGCTACTGCTCATAACGTTAAGCACTTCTTGCGAGCCTTATACTGCCGCCTAGCGCTATCGGGCGTTGGCGAGCAATTAGTCGATTTCCGCAGGGAAATGCTAGAGATAATCAAAGACTATAGCATCTGAATTACTTTCAGAATTTCTTTAGCTGCCCGCTCTATCCCACCTAGCGCCGCCATTTCTTCCGCTAACTTCTGGGCGCGGGCGATTGTGCGTTCATCGCTTAATAGTGCATGAATGCCCTCACGTATTTTCCCTTGCTGCACATCCTGTGCGCTCAAATTAAGCCCCACTTTCGCCATCGCAATCCGTCGCGCTTGCACGCGCTGGTCAGCGGCGTGTGGTACGGCAATTTGCACGCGCCCATGCACTACGGCACGGTGTGTTGTACCCATGCCCCCATGATGAATGATAATCGCCGCGCGTGGCAAAACATGGTCAAACGGCGCCCAGTTGAGCAAGCGTGTGTGCGGGGGCAAGGCGCGCTTCAGTTGCGCTTTTTGCTCTGGATCGATGGGATTGCGCCCCAGCACTACGATGGGTACAAGCCCTTCTCTATAGGCCGATTGTGCCGCCCAGCTGAAAAAACCTAAATCGCCCGTGAAGACTGTGCCCAATGTGATAAGCGCCAATGGCCAATCATCGGGTATATCTTGCAGCCATTGGGGTGGGGCGTCATCTGGGAGTTGCGCCTTGCCGCCCACAAAGACATTTTGCTCTAAAAGGGTGGTCATTTCCGAACGATACCAACTCCGCGTAAAATAACAGACATGCAATAGCGGGCTACGGATAGAAGGCGTAACCCCACCGCTAAAATTCACGCCATGAACGCCGAAATGTTCACAAAGCCTTGCAATACGCTGTTGGCTCTCTTTGCCTAATGCCTTCTGAACGGGGAACATGGCCTCTGCATTCAAATCTGCTTGCGCTGGCCAACCACCTACAATAAGCGGTACATCCAGCTTTTCTGCTGCAATTGCTGCCGCAGTGAGGAAAGGGTCAATGACCATAGCATCAGGGCGACCAATCCTTGCCGCTAGTGTCAACAATGCCTCTACTGCCTGCCTGACTAAATCTTCGCTGAGCCATGTATCCAACGCACGGCGATAACGCAGCATAACGGCTTCTTGCGGCGCTATTTGGCTCAAATCTGGCTTAGGTGGCGGTGGCCACAGCCAACCTGTTTGGGGAATTGGTGCAAAGTCTAGCCCAGCGGTTTCTATGTGTTGCGCTAACGGTTGGCTGCTTACCCATAAAACCTGATGCCTACTTTTTTTTAATACCTTCGCTGTATTGAGTAGTCCACCCCAGTCAGTATGGCTATAAAGTGGGGCGGTGACAAACCAGAATGTGCTCATCGCTTTGTTATCTCCTTTTGGCACTATGCAAGATAAGCGTTTCATGAGTTTTGTTCAAGGGAGGACTGCTGAACTTGATTTTTTAGAACATATGTTGTATAGTACATATGTTCGGTTTATAAACTGAAGTGTTGAGAATTGATTTTCAACCATCTCACTTGGCATCTTGTGAAAGGTCTTTATAATGGACAATCTTTTTGTACACACTGAATTTCAGGCTAAGGATGTACAGCAAGCCATGAAATGGTATGGCGAGCTTTTCGGCTGGGATACCAACTATATGCCCGAAATGAATTACGCCACCTTTTCTGATGGTCGTACTGGTGGAGGCTTTTATAGCAACGATAACTATCATGGCACCATCAGTTATGTGCGGGTAGATAACTACAAGGACACACTAGCCAAAGTGAAGGATACTGGCGGAAAAGTGGTTGTTGAGCCTGTCGCAATGGAAGGGCTGGGAACTTTTGCTATCCTTGCCGACCCAGCAGGCAATTATTTCGGCGTTATTCAGTTTGAATCTAATGAAGCCCCACCACCCCAACCAAAACAATATGCGAACTTCATCACGCATATTGAATTTCGCGCTCAGGACATCGCCAAACTACTGGATTGGTACGCTGCAGTATTCAGCTGGGAAGTAAACCATATTCCAGAGATGAATTATGGTATGATTATGACCAGTAAAGATGAGAATGCTGTGACTGGCGGTGTTTCTCAGCTTGGTGAATCAGGTCCAATGGCAATCGCTTATATTCATGTTGATGATGTGGATGCAATCTGGAAAAAGGCCATCGAAAGTGGTGCGAAATCCGTTTCCGAACCTTTTGATGTGCCAACCGTAGGCCGTATGGCACACTTCGCTGATAATCACGGCAATGTCATCGGCATTCTAAAATACGCTCAACCGGAATAGCTCCAGTAGTCATAGTTCTCCTTAAGGCAAAAGCCCTTCGCACTGTTTATGAGGGGTTTTTGCTCTTTACTGTTTTGTTGAATCTATTCGTTCGAGCCAGTGCTCTATCTCTTTTTGCAAAAGCACAAATTGACCTTGTTGTGTCTTGGCGATGGCTTGTTCTAACAATGCTTTAGCCGCCGCTAATTCCCCCTGATGGTATAACCACATACTTCGCACAAAGCGCCTTTCAATATCTATCAGCGCAGGCATCTCTTCAGGGCTTTGCTGTTCAGCCGCTGTGAGCAGAGTATCCGCCTGTTCCATTTGGCCACTAGCGATGAAAGCGCAGGCTAAATAAACACGACTAAGGCATAACCACGCAGGAGAGGATTGAGTTTTCAGTGTGTCTAATGCTTCTTGATAGTAGGCGAGGGCGCGCTCATAGGTTTTCTGTGCGGCATAGAGATAACCCAAATTCAGGGTTTGAATGGCATAATTCAGTTTTTCTCCCGATTGCATGCTCATTTCACGAGCATATTCGAGTAATTCTTCCCCTTCGCTATATCGCTTTGCTTGAACTAAAAAGCGCCCGTAGTTACCCTTGCGTATCGCTTCTGCTGAACTATCTCCCATATTTTCGGCAAGCGAAATCGTCTCTTTGAAAAATGCTTCTGCCGACTCTGCATCGCCACGCTCTGCATAAACAATAGCCGCATTAGCTAAAACAACCCCACGTGTTGCATCATCATTCATGCTATTGATGAGCATCAGCGCGCGCTCATAATGGCGAATTGCTCTACGGCCATCGCCTTGCTCATAGTAAATTTGCCCAATATCACAATGTAGCCGTGCGGCTTGTGATGTTTGCCCTTCAGCATCACAAATCGCTAATGCCTTACCCCATGCAGCAAGCGCTTCTTCTAAACGCCCCATATGGCGATAGAGCAGCCCGCTATCTCTGTAAACATGCGCTTGAGCGAGCTTGTCCTGCTTTTCTTCCGCCAACGCTAATGCTTGTTGGTATATCGCTTCGGTCTGTTGGTATTCACCTTGTTGGCGGTATGCAGTTGCTAATTCACGTGCCACTTCAACGGGGGATAAAAGCGTGTTGAGTGACGTATTTTGCGATAAGTATTCAAAACACCTTTGCAATAGGGGTAGAGCTTCCGTTATTGCGCCTTTCCGCCGTTGTACCATGCCTGATAATCCATCGGCGATATGCTCTAGGTCGTTATCTTTGGCTTGCACGGCTAAGCTTTGCGCTTTTGATGTATATATTTTGGCTTGCGCAAGTTCACCATTGTAGATGGCAGCGAGTGCAGCTCTACATAACACCTGTATAAAATCTTTTGTATGCTGAAGCCGCTCAGGATAAAGCTCAATGGCGCGCCGAAAATGCTCCACCCCTTCGCTATATTGCCGCCTAGCTAGTGCCCATTGCCCCAATAGCCGCCGCCAAAAGCGCTCATGGCGATGGTCATCCAACTGTGCCGCAATATCCATCGCCCGCCGCACCAGGTATTCTCCCTCTTCTTTATTGCCATTCTCTACCTGCGCCCAGCCCAGCAACCCGACGAAATAGCCCCCTAGTTCCGTATCATTGCTTAACGTCAATTTAGGCAAAGCATCCCGCAACAAATATTCAGCATAGCTGGCATTGCCTTCTTGCAAATAGGTATCTGCTAAATGGCCAGCGGCACGGCCTTCTGCCCCTAACGCTTGTGCTTTTTGGGCTAGTTCGCGCGCTTGTTCATAGTAACCTCTGGCCTTTGCCCGCTCTCCTTGTGCTTGTGCTAAAGTACCATAAGCGCTTAATAAATAGGCTTGTGTCTCTAGATGATTGTCTCTTTTTGCCTGTTCATAGAGTTCGTCTAACCAAACTTGAGCGGTGTCATACTCGCCTTTAGCGATGTGTATATCACCAATATGGAGGTGAATTAACGTACGGACGAGTTTTTCGCTTTCATCTTGCGTGCTCAGTAATGCCAATGCCCCTTCAAAAAACTCTAAAGCGCTGGCATAGGTTTCCTGACGTTTTGCCTCTCGCCCTTGTTCTAGCAAATAGCGGATATACTGGTAACGTTGTAGTGTTTGGGCTGCTTGTTTATTGAAGAGTAAACGTATACGACGGATGAATTCCACAGAAGCCTCTCGCTTTGATGGTTGGCTAGCATCTAAATTCTATCTTGGCTTACAGATGTAGATGCTGCAAGTCTTTTGTACAAACTTGAAGTAGAAATTGCATAAAAATGAAATGGGCGCTCGTGAGATAGAGCGCCCGTAACACGATGCTTTGGGGAAAGGATGTTTAGGGGTAGAAGCCACGCATTTTAATAGCTGCTGCTACTCGCTCAATCGCACCAACTTGCGCTGCCGTGCGCATATCTAGCTTGTATTTCTCGGCTGTTGCCAGCGTGAAGTCATACGCTTTTACCATAATACGGCGCAACTGGCGGTAGACTTCGTCTTGGTCCCAGAAGAACGATTGCAGGTCTTGTACCCATTCGAAATAAGATACAATGACACCACCAGCATTGGCGAGAACATCCGGCACAAGGAAAACGCCATGGTCATTGAGAATGTCATCGGCTTCTGGCGTTGTTGGGCCATTAGCGCCTTCAATGACATAACGCGCCCGTACTTCATGGGCGTTAGCTGCGGTAATTTGGTTTTCCATTGCTGCCGGAATTAGCACATCACATTCAACTGTCAGCAATTCGCTGTTGGTGATATTTTCCGCTTCTGGAAAGTTTTGAACGCTACCAGTTGCGCGAGCATGTTCAATCACTGCTGGAATATCTAATCCATTGGGATTATAGATACCGCCGGTGATGTCGCTCACAGCGACGACTTTGAAGCCCATTTCTTGCGCATAGCGCGCAGCGTTAGAACCAACATTACCAAAGCCTTGAATAGCGACGGATATTTTATCAGCATCCACTTCGCCGTGCTGTTTGAGCGCTTCCATCATGCAGATGATAACGCCCCGTCCTGTGGCTTCTGTGCGGCCTTCACTACCGCCGATGGGAATAGGTTTGCCTGTCACAACTGCTGGAACGGAATAGCCCATAGTCATGCTATAGGTATCCATAATCCAAGCCATAACTTGCGAATTTGTGCCCATGTCGGGAGCGGGAATATCCATTTGGGGATTAATAAGCGGGATAAGTTCGGAAGCATAACGACGTGTCAGACGTTCCAGCTCTCCTTGGCTCAATTCCTGCGGGTTAACTACAACGCCACCTTTAGCACCACCGTAGGGCAGGTTCACAAGGGCGCATTTCCATGTCATCCACATCGCTAGAGCGCGCACTTCGTCCAGCGTGACATGAGGGCTATAGCGAATTCCGCCTTTCGAAGGGCCGAGTACAGTGTTATGGTGGACGCGATAGCCCGTGAAAACCTCTACCATTCCATTATCACGACGAACGGGGAAGTTTACGGCAAATTCGCGGCGCGGGTAGCGCATATACTCAATAATATCTTCGCTGACATCTTTCAGGTGTTGGGTTGCGCGGTCATATTGTGCGAGAGCAGTTTTATAGGCATCGGCTTGCTCTTCGGTTTTGATTCTGCTCATGACAGCCACCATAGGGCCAGTCTCCCTTCGCCGATTTGTCGGCGTTTCTACTAAGCAATGTTGATGTGCACAGTATAAACTAAGTCAAGGGGGCTGGAAAGTGCACTTTGTGTGAAAATAACAGCTAAAATGGCCTTTTATTTGTACGGATTGTATGAAGATGCATTAAGGCTTTATGTTTCAATACCTCCTACATCAAAAATGTTTTTTATCAGCCTGTGAAGGATTTAACAAATGCCTAAGAGATATGTAGAGAAATAAAATGGAGATGGCTTTCGTCACCTCCGTCACCATTCAAGTGTTAATCAGCTACTGCCAATGTGGTGGCTAAATATGGCCGCAAGAACTGCCCGGTATAACTTGCTTCAACCTGTGCAACCATCTCTGGCGTGCCTTGGGCGACGATTTGCCCACCGCCATCGCCCCCTTCTGGCCCTAGGTCTATAATCCAATCTGCCGTCTTGATAATATCGAGGTTATGCTCAATTACGATGACCGTATTGCCATGATCAACCAACTGTTGCAATACTTGGATGAGCTTTGCCACATCGACTGCATGTAAGCCTGTCGAAGGCTCATCAAGGATATAGAGCGTTTGCCCAGTGGCGCGCTTGCTGAGTTCTCGGCTGAGTTTGATGCGTTGGGCTTCACCGCCACTGAGTGTAGTTGCTGGTTGGCCAATGCGGATATATCCCAATCCAACAGCCACCAATGTTTTCAGTTTGTTGCTGATTGAAGGGATATGGGCGAAGAATTCCAGCCCTTCATCAACAGTCATATTGAGTACATCGGCAATATTTTTGCCCTTATAGTGTACTTGCAAGGTTTCACGGTTATAGCGCGCGCCACGGCACACTTCACACTGCACATAAATATCCGCTAGAAACTGCATTTCAATGCGAATTTGCCCTTGCCCTTCGCAATGTTCACAGCGCCCGCCTTTGACATTGAAACTGAATCGTCCCGGTCCATAGCCGCGTATTTTACTCTCTGGCAACTCCGCAAAGAGTTTGCGGATAGCATCGTACATTTTTGTATATGTGCCGGGATTGCTACGCGGTGTGCGTCCGATGGGGCTTTGGTCGATATTGATGATTTTATCGATATGTTCAACGCCTTCAATGGCATCGTGCTCTCCAGCGCGCTCACGGCTACCATTCAGAAGCTGGGCTAGACGGCGGTATAGAATATCGACCAATAGCGTGCTCTTGCCACTGCCGCTGACGCCTGTAATACAGATGAATTTGCCTAAAGGAATTTCCACATCGATATTTTTGAGATTGTTGGCACGCGCGCCGCGTATGGTGATGACTTGCCCATTTCCCTCTCGCCTTTGTTCTGGTAGGGGGATATGGAAGCGCCCTGATAGATAGTCACCGGTCAAACTACCCTGCGTTTTCATCACCTCTTCGGGTGTGCCTGCTGCAACAACGCTTCCACCGTGTTCGCCCGCACCAGGTCCAAGGTCAATGAGGTAATCGGCATGGCGCATAGTCTCTTCGTCATGTTCAACAACCAGCACCGTATTGCCCAAGTCGCGCAAGCCCTCTAAAGTTGCGATGAGTCGCGCATTGTCCCGTTGGTGTAGCCCGATTGATGGCTCATCCAGCACATATAACACCCCCATTAAACGGCTGCCGATTTGCGTCGCCAATCGAATGCGCTGCGCTTCGCCGCCGCTTAGTGTGCCTGCGCTGCGGGACAATGTGAGGTAATTTAGCCCCACATCGTTCAAAAAACGTACTCGCGCCTCAATCTCATTCAGAATTTGGTGGGCAATTTCTAGCTCTCGTTCGGAAAGCTGTGCGGGATGGCCATTCTTCCCACGTAAATCGAGCACCCATTGCAACAACTCGCCGATGGGCAGGGCGGTTATCTCGTTTATCGGCTTTCCGCCAACGGTTACCGCTAGTGCATGAGGCTGTAAGCGATTTCCTTGGCATGTGCTACAAGGCACTTCCATCATGTAGGACTCGATGCGCTCACGAATATAATCAGATTCCGTTTGCTGGTAGCGGCGTTCTAGATTAGGGATGATGCCTTCATATCGTGTGCGATAGGTGCGAGTTTGCCCATGACTATTGACATATTGCACTTCAATCCGCTTATCACCTAGCCCGTATAGGATAATTTTTTGCTGTTTTTCGTCGAGTTCGCGCCATGGCTTATCTAATGGAATGCCATAGAGACTGGAAAGTGCTTCAAACGAACTCCATGCCCAACTTGTTTGGTCATCTACACTCCATCCATTGGCATCGATTGCGCCTTCAGCAATGCTGAGTTCGGGGTTCGGCACAATCAAGGCGGCATCAATTTCTAGTCGAAAGCCCAAACCCTGACAATCAGGACAAGCGCCTTTGGGCGTATTGAAGGAGAATGTTCGCGGCTCAATTTCTGGGATGCTGCCGTGCCCATGCACGCAGGCCAAATGCTCACTATATAGAATGTCTTTGGGCTGCTCTCTGGCCGTTACATCATTGATGATGACCAACCCATCTCCCAGCTCTAAAGCTGTTTCAATGGAATCCGTGAGTCGGGTTTCAAAGCTTTGGCGCGCTTCGTCATCATCTTCATGGCGAATAACTAGGCGGTCAATGACAATCTCAATCGTGTGCTTGACATAGCGCTCAAGGCTAATTTCTTCATCTAAGCCCCGCACTTCGCCATCTACCCGCACCCGCACAAAACCCGCTTTCCGTATATCCTCAAACACGCGCTCATGATGCCCTTTGCGCCCTTGTATGACTGGGGCGAGTATTTGAATGCGGCTGCCATCTGGCATCTCCAGTACGGCATCAACAATTTGCTGTGCGCTTTGCGCTTCTACCCGCTCGCCACAAATGGGGCAGTGGGGGATGCCGATACGGGCATACAACAAGCGCAAATAGTCATAAATTTCGGTGACCGTTCCCACTGTAGAGCGCGGGTTGCGGCTGACGCCTTTCTGGTCAATGGAGACCGCAGGGCTTAATCCCTCGATTTGGTCAACATCAGGCTTTTCCATTTGCCCCAAAAATTGGCGGGCATAAGCGCTCAAGCTCTCTACATAACGCCGTTGCCCCTCTGCGAAGATCGTGTCGAAAGCCAACGATGACTTCCCAGAGCCAGAAAGCCCTGTGATAACGACCAGTTTATTGCGGGGAATGTCAACATCGATATTTTTCAGGTTGTGCTCTCTTGCACCGCGAACAGAAATATAGTCCTGCATAACCATACTTTCGGTCTATTACCCGACATTGCACATACGTTCTATTATAGAGCGATTCAGAAGTTTGCTCAATGCTGAATTATTAGTGCGGCAGTATGTGAAATGAAAAAGCGCCCACCAAACAGGTGAGCGCTCCAATGTTTGTCAATCAAGTGGATTTATTCGCCTTGTGGCGTAGCGGTTGGTGTTTGTGCGATGACCGTCGCAGTTGCGGCCATATCGCTATACTCCATACGAATATCCACCGTGCCCAACCCGCGCACGACACTGACCCACGAACGCCCTGGCTTGAGCATAATTGGCGTGCCGTCATCATCGAGCACCATCAGGGCTGCGCCTTCATTACGGTTTGGCCGCTGCCAAAAGCCTTGATAAATGCGCCCGTTACGAGCGACCAAAGCGCGTCCACCATCCCAGAGCGCAATTTCTAGCGATTCATAGTTTGAACCTTCTGGGAATAAGTCTGGGCGGCGATTATGAGGCGCTTCGATGATGATGAGATTATCCGCCCAAAGCTGCTCACCATCGGCGGCATCATAGTGCGGTAGCCCATCCGTGAAACGCACATAACGCTCTGTATCCGGGTCATATTGCCATAGCGCATTGGTTTGCCCCCACCAGTTGATGAAAAGCTCACTAGCTTCTTCACCGCCGAGATTGGGCGTTTCATCAAAAGCGAAGCCATAGGCGCGATAACCAGTATTGACGCCTTGCAACGTAGCCATGTCCCAAATTTTATTCGTATCGCCATAAAGCGTATGCTCAAAGGCTTTACCCTCTTCTGGGAAGCGACAGAACCCTGCTTGCTCACAGTTATAGCCCACTGATGGCGAGAATAGTTGCCAGCGCCAGTCTTGGCTGAGCAGCAAATTCTGAATGGGTTCGCTAGTGCCGCTATAAGCCAACAAAGCGCGATACATCACCACGAGTTCCATATCCAGCAAGCGCGCACTGCGTATTGGCCCGACATGTTCTGGCGCATTGTTGCGGAAGATAGCGGCAAAACGGGTAACCCCGCCTTCAACCTCATACTCGTAAACCAAGTCGGCGGCATTAACGCCAGATTGAGGCCGAACCTCTGGCGGGAAGTTCGAAATTTTCACAATGAGGTTGCGCCGCGCTTGGGCTTCTTCGCTGGGGTAGGGTAAGCCTGTTAACGGATTAATGCCCGTTGGGTAGGTATATGGCCCTAAAGGTATTGGTGTTGGGGTTGGCGTATTTGTGGCGGTGGGCGTCGCTGTTGCCGTTGGGGTGGCTGTTGGGCCAGTTGGGGTATTGGTCGCAAAGCTGAACGTATCTAATACATCAGTGGGTTGGGGGGTGTTGGTATTGAAATCAACTTGCCCCAATGCGGTATGTGGCGCTAAGCCGATAGCGCTAATGACTAAAAGTACACTCAAAACAATGACAAGAGGCCGCATAATCACCTCGTATTAAGCAATCTTATTTGAACAAACGCGCTTAAGTATACGCCGCCCGGTTGTATATGCACAGGGGCTATTGGCGTACGCTGTACAACTTTGGCGGTGTAAGTTGGCTATTGGTCATCTTGTCTGAATTAAGTACACTAAAATTCACCGTAAGTTGCCAATAGCCTGCTCAGCTTCTGTCCATTAAGGAGGGCAATATGACCAAGCGCTTGCTCATTTCTTTTGCTCACCCCGACGATGAGAGTTTTGGCTTGGGGAGTTTTATCGGTCGCTATGTGGCAGAAGGCGTAGAAGTCTATTTGCTCTGCGCCACCAATGGCGACGTTGGCACTGTATCCCCCGAAATGCTCAACGGGTATAGTTCAATTGCTGAGCTGCGTTTGGCAGAGCTAGCGTGCGCTAGTCAGATATTGGGCTTCACAGATATTCACCTGCTGGGTTATAAAGATAGCGGTATGATGGGGAGTGAAACGACGCAAGACCCTCAATGCTTATGGTATCAATGGCAACATAACCCCGACGAGGTAACCCGTAAAGTGGTCGATGTTATCCGTCAAACGCGCCCTCACGTTATTATCACATTTAATGAATATGGCGGTTATGGCCATCCTGACCACATTGCTGTTCAACAGGCCACAGTGAAAGCCTTTGAACTGACCGGTGATGCCGCTTATACGACAGCACATGCGCCTTACCAACCGCAGAAACTCTATTACAATCGCTTCCCCACGTTGTTATTGCGCATTGGTATTCTCTTTATGCGGCTAACGGGCAAAGACCCGCGCAAAGCTGGCGTCAATGAAGATATTGATTTGCAAGCAATTTTAGACCATGTTCAGCCCGCAACTACCGCGATTGATATTGCCGCCTATCGTGAAATTGGGCGACGAGCGAGCGCCTGCCATCGTAGTCAGGGCGGCGGGCGTATAACCAATAACCCCTTATTGCGCTTGTTGGGGTGGTGGCAATCTCGCAAACAATTGCTGACGCGCGTTTCGCCTCCACCAGAGCGAGCTGGTATCATAGAACATGACATTTTTGAAAATGTTGTGTTAGATGAGCCGACTATGGAGCAACGGTCATGACCGAGCCGCAAGCTGCAGAGCGCATAGACCGCTTGTTAGATGCGATAGAGCTTATCAAGCTAGGCAAAAAGCGTGATGCAGTGACAGTCCTCAAAGCGCTTATCCAAGAGGATAGCGATTTTGAAGATGCGTGGCTGTGGATGAGTGTCGCAGTCGATTCAATTGACCAAAGCGTCATTTGCTTAGATAACGTGTTACGGATTAACCCCAACAATACCTATGCGGCAGGCGCGCTTTATCGTTTACGCGCCTCAGAAATGGCGATGCAACAACGCCGCGCCCGCTATCGTCTCTACCGTGATATTGCGCTCATACTCTTCACAGGGGTGTTTGGCCTGACGCTTTGCATGATTGTTGCGCAGATTTTTATGTGGTCATCCGCCCTTTAGGGCGTGGTGAACAGCGGGGCATAGCGGCGGCTAACAATCGCTTGCCCTGATAGGCTTTGTATCCAGCCAATGAATGCACGGTACGCGCCCTCTGCCTCTTCATAGCCAGTGATATAAACTGGCGTTCGTAAGGGGTAGATGTTTTCTCCCACCGCTTCCGTCGTCGGCAAAACATCATCAACGGCGATAATTTTCACACGCTCATCCGGCAAATAACCCATAGAAATATAGCCAATGCTGCCCGTCTCTTCCATGATGCTGAGCAGCATAGCACTACTGGTTGGTGCAATGCGCGCTGATGGGGTGGTTTGGCGCGTTCCCATCACCAAGCGTTCAAAAACTAGCCGTGTCCCTGAGCCTGTTTCTCGGCTAAAGACGACTATGGGCTGGTCTGCGCCGCCAATATCTGCCCAATTGTGGATAATTCCCTGATAGATTTGCCGCAAGGTCTCTCTATCAATACTGCCTATCGGGTTACTGGGGTGGGTGATGATGGCGATAGCATCCTGAGCAATTGGTGCTGCCCAAAGGGAACTATCATCCTTGAGGTAGTTCGTGATGATGTAAGGGGTCTTTCCCGACTGTAGCTGTTCTATCATCGCTACATGGTTGCCTTGTTGACTTTCGAATATCACCCCTTGTGTTTCAAGCGTGTATGCTGCGGTAATATCGTGCAGCAAAGGTGTTACGGCAGTTGTGCTATAAATGCGGAGTATCGTCGTGTTGGTTGTTGGGGTGCTAGCTGGTGTATATGGCCCACTGCAATTCACCATAGCGGCTACAACCAACACCCCAAGTACGCGCGATGCACGCTTAAACATAACACTGCCTCCACCCAATCCCCCTTCCTTGTGCGAGGATGTGGCAGGGCATGTGTCGGGGATGCATCCTCTTAGACATCAGCATTTCTCGCTTAGGCGGGCTTTTTCATAAAGCGGTTGAGAAATTCGCTTGTGTAAATTTCAAGCCGCCCTTCGATGATAGCTTGACGCATAGCTTGGACATGGCGGATTAAAAATCGGATGTTGTGCACACTGAGCAAATAATGCGCCAGTAGCTCTTTTGCTGCAACTAAATGGCGAATATACGCCCGTGTGAAATTTTGGCAGGCATAGCAATCACACCCTTCCTCTAACGGTTGCGTATCGCGGATAAAGCGCGCATTCCGCATGTTCAAGCGGCCATCAGCGGTCAGTGCTGTGCCATGACGCGCCAGCCGTGTCGGGATGACGCAATCGAAAATGTCAATACCGCGTGTAATTGCCTCGCAAAGGTCATCGGGGTCACCAACGCCCATCAGGTATCGCGGCTTACTTTCTGGCAGCATGGGCACGCTGAAATCTAGCGTGGCGTACATCTCTTGTTTGGTTTCGCCCACCGCCAACCCACCTACAGCATATCCGGGACAGTCTAACGGCAAAAGCGCCTCAGCCGATTGTGCTCGTAAGTCTTCAAATATGCCGCCTTGCATAATGCCGAACAGCGCTTGTGTGCTGTCATCGGGATGGGCTTCTCGGCAGCGCCGCGCCCATTTGGTGGTACGCTCTACCGCTTTAATCACGGTTTCTCTATCCGTTGGCGGCGGGCACTGGTCAAATGCCATAATGATGTCTGCCCCTAATTTTTGCTGAATATGCATCGCGCTCTCCGGCGTGAGGCGGCGCATACTCCCGTCAAGGTGGCTACGAAATGTAACCCCTTCGTCATCAATTTTATTGATTTCTGCGAGGCTAAAAACTTGAAATCCACCTGAATCGGTGAGTATTGGGTTATGCCAACCCATAAATTCATGTAGCCCGCCCAATTCTCGCACTAAATCTTCGCCGGGGCGTAGATGCAGGTGATAAGTGTTGGCCAAAACCAGCGTCGCCCCAACTTCTCTTAAATCTCTAGGCGGAACGGCTTTCACAGTGCCCTGAGTGCCTACCGGGGCGAATACAGGTGTGGGCAAAGGGCCATGTGGTGTGTGAAGAATGCCCGCGCGGGCGCGTCCTTGTTGTGCAACAATCTCGAATTCAAACATATACCCAAATACCTCCCAAGATTGGGCGATTATAACACGCCATGTTGTCATCGTCGTCACTATTTTCAGGGGTGTTGATTTTCTTGCCATTTGAATGCCAGAAAAAGTGAACTTTTTAGTAGCCGCAGGACAACAACGGTGCTATACTGCACGGCATGATAAGCCTATACGACATCCTAGACGCGACCGGTGGCCAGCTTTTTGGAGAGCCAGCTGCCCAATTATTCACAAGCTTTAACCTTGACCCGACGAAACCAGCCCCTTCGTCCATGTTTGTCGCCTACCGCACTGCACATGGCGATTCTCATCAGTATATTGCTGAAGCCATACGCAACGGTGCAACAGGGGTATTGTGTACGCGCCCACCAGATTGTGATACTGAAGGCGTGTCAGTCATTATGGTTCGTCGCCCAGTGGATGCGCTTCTTGCTTGGGCACATCTTGTGCTTGGTCGTATGGGTACAAAAGTGATTGCTATTACTGGCTCCTCCGGGAAATCTACAACTGCCGCCGCTATCACCAAAGTGCTATCCTCTAAATATCGTGTTCACCACCAACCAGTCATGGCGGATGGCCCCATTAGTATACCTTTAGCTTTGGCGTCATTAACACCAGAGGACGAATTTTGCGTTTTGCAGCTTGGTGTGGTGCGCCCCGGAGAAATGGCAGCAATGGTGCAAGCTGTGCAGCCCGAAGTTGGGGTTATCACCTGTGTTGAATATGCCCATATCGATAACTTTGAAACGATAGAAACGATTGCCCAAGAGAAGAGTCTGCTTATAGAGTATCTTTCCCCACAAGGATTGGCCTTGCTCAATTATGATGATGACCTTGTGCGGGAATTGGGTGCACAGGCGCGCGCCAACGTTGAAACTGTCAGTGTTGAACACTTCGGTGCGGATTGGATGGCGTTTAATGTCATTGAAGGGCTGAATGGTACGGGTTTTGACTTGCGGCATGGCGATGATCGCTATAAAGGGCGTTGGATACCTTTGTTAGGCCGTCATCAACTTTATCCCGCTCTAATGGCGATAGCAGTTGGTAACTATTATGATGTCGATGTTAATGATGCCTTGCTTACACTCAAGCAAGTGTTACCATTGCCAGGCCGAATGAAACCATTTGTCGGCGTAGATAACTGTCTTGTCGTCGATGATAGCTATTCGGCCAATCCCCAGTCCACACTAGCCGCGCTTGATTGGTTAGCAGCGATTAAAACAGATAAAGTGCGCACTATCTTTGTGATAGGCGATATGGAAGGACTTGGCCATTATAGCCAGTATGGCCATCGCACTGTTGGCCATCGTGCGGCAGATGTTGCGGATTACATCATCACAAAAGGGATAGATGCGGCGGCAATCGGTCGCGCTGCTTTAGATAAAGGGTATGACCCCGCCCGTATCCGTATGCTTCATAGTGCCGAAGATGTTGTCACCACGTTGCGGCAACTGAACCTCAACGAACATGACATTATCTTAGTAAAAGGCGGCGCATCGTCTCATATGGAACATGTTGTCGGCCAGCTTTTGCAAGCAGAAGATGACCGCGAATTGCTTGTGCGCCATGTTGGTGGCAAAATCCGCAACGACCGTCATGAGCCTAGCTGGATAGAAATTGATACCAGCGCATTGGCACACAATACCCGCCTCCTTAAATCGTATGTTGGGGAAGATGTCGCGCTGATGGCCGTGGTTAAGGCTGATGGTTATGGTCATGGCGCTGTGACTGCTGCGCAAACGGCGCTTTTGAATGGTGCGAGCTATCTTGGTGTTGCAACATTGAGCGAGGCACTCTCTTTAAGAGAAGCTGGGATTACTGCCCCAATTTTAGTAATGACCTATGTTCCATCGGGTTCGGTGCGGCAAGTCATTCGTTATAATTTGACGGCCTCCTTATATGATTTAGAGCAAGGCCTACAATTTGACCGTGCCGCTCGTGAATTCGGCGAGCCGATACGAGTGCATGTAAAAGTTGATACGGGTATGGGGCGCTTAGGGGTGCTGGCCGATGACGTTGTGCCATTTTTCCGCCATCTTAAATCCATGCAATTTATTGATATAGAAGGTGTTTTTACCCATTTTTCAGTGGCAGATGAAGATGTTGAATATACTCGCCAGCAAGTAGAAAAATTTAAGTCTCAAGTGCTATTCCCACTTCGCGCTGCTGGTATGCGCTTTAAGTATGTCCATGCGGCTAATTCTGCTGGCATTTTTGGCGATAGCGAAAACTGGTTTAATCTGGTACGCGCTGGCATCGCCTTATATGGCTTGCGCCCGGCACAACATATCTTGTTGCCCGAAGGGATGAAACCAGCTTTAAGTTGGAAAACTACCGTTGTGCAGGTCAAAGATTTACCCCCCAACCATCCAGTAGGTTATGGCAATACATATATAACACGGGGAAAAGAGCGGATTGCCATCATACCAGTTGGGTATGCCGATGGGTTGCGCCGCTCTCCACAAACATGGCGAGAAGTCCTCATACATGGCCAACGCGCCCCGTTGGTCGGGCGGGTGAGCATGGAAAAATGCGCCATCAACGTCTCCCATATTACCGATGTCTCTATAGGCGATGAAGTCGTCTTGATAGGGGCGCAAGGGAATGATGAGATTACTGCTGATGAAGTGGCCGAGTGGCTGGGCACTATCAACTATGAAGTAATCACTACCATTGCCCCGCGCTTACCCCGCCATTAGGAGAGCTTTTGCAGCAGCACATCGGCGATGATATTCGCCTCTGTGCCAAATGAGAAAATACGCTCTAGTTGCCCATCGGGATTAATGAGGAATGTTGAGGCTGTATGATCAACCGTGCCGTCCTCATAAAGTTCGTAGTATAAGCC
>WGEI01000022.1 GCA_015492875.1 Anaerolineae bacterium
CCAGAGACCGCGCCATTGGATACAGAGACACGTTCTTGTGTGGCCATGCCCTTAGTGACGCATGAGCGGGGGTTGGGAGTGCTGGTGCTAGAATCGCGCACGCCCCATCACTTCACCGAGAGCATGGTGGAATTCATCAGCTTGCTGGCGGCGCGGTTGGCGGCAGCGCTCGATAATGCCATCTTGTATGACCAAATCGGCCAGCAGTTCGAAGAGCTACAGCGCCTCTATGAGCAAGTGCAAGAGCTAGAGCAGCTCAAAACCGATATGATACGCATCGCCTCACATGACTTGCGCGGGCCAATGGCGACAGTGCTCGGCTTTGCCGAACTCATCGACTGGCAAGATGAGGACACCAACCTGACGCCGCAGCAGGTGGATTATATGCGGGAGATAACGCACGCGGTGCGGCGGATGCAATCGATTGTCAACGATTTTCTCTCGATAGAGCGGGTAGAGGAGACGGCCAAAGGGCGCACCTTCGGCCATATTGATTTGCGGGCGCTGGTCATACAGGCCGCCGATGAATACCAAACGCGCGCCGCCCATCATGGCCAACACTGGCAAGAGGATATTCAAAAGCAACCGGTTTGGGTGTTTGGCGACCCCGCCCAACTTTACGAGGCTATCAGCAACTTGCTGAGCAACGCCATCAAATACACGCCACGCGGCGGCACGATTATCGTGCGGTTGGCGATTGATGACGATGGGCGTGCGCTGTTCGAGGTGGAAGATAGCGGAATGGGCGTGCCATTAGAGCAACAGGGAGAGCTATTCCGCCCCTTCTTCCGCGCGGGCAATGTGCGCAAGCACAAAATCGAGGGTACAGGGCTGGGCTTGCATTTGGTGAAGAAGATTATCGACCGCCATAATGGGCAGATTGTCTTCCGCAGTGTGGAGGGCGTGGGGAGCACCTTCGGCTTCCTGCTCAAACTCGATGACCACAAACGGAAGACGTGAATTAACTTGCATCTAAAACTGCAACTTGTTCTATGCGGGCAGGCGGTTTATCGCTCGTGATGGGTTCAACAACGCGGTCATGGGCTTCAGGCGTATAATACACTTCACCACATTGGCGACACACCAACGCGGGTAAATTTTCGATGATATACCATTTCCCATGATAAGTTTGTAGCCGCGTCACCCGCCGCTCTTCCAACGCTCCATGACAAATTCGGCAATCACTCATTTGTTTTTCCTTTAGCCCAAAAAGAAAAGGGCGGTTTGCCCCGCCCCATCACTGTGCGCGGCCTAGCCAATCAACTGCTCTAAGCGGTCAATCATGCTCCTCATCACGCCGAAAGTCTGTTCAACGGCCTGCGGCGTGCGCATATCGACACCCGCCAACTGTAGCGCGTCGATGGGATACATCGAACCACCAGCGCGCAAGAAAGCCAGATAGTCCTGCGCCGCGCTTTCGCCCTCTTCTAGCACCCGCTGCGCCAGCGCATGTGCCGCCGAGATGCCCGTCGCATATTGGAAGGTGTAATAGGCCACATAGAGATGGCCGAAGGTCGCCCAAGTGATGCCAATGCGGTCACGGTCATAGTGCATGGTGTCGCCATAGCCCTCGGCGAACAAGTCGGCCATCAGTTCGTTCAGCGCGTCGGGCGTGACGGGCTGGCCCTTCTCTACCCGCGTATGCACGTCTAACTCAAAGCGCGCTAAGGTGGGCATGATGAAGAAATAACGATGGAAATTGGCCATCGCCTCTTCAATCAGGGCGATTTGGAAATTGACATCGTCTTTCTTGGCCTCGAAGAGATAGGCGCGCGTCAAGGCTTGGTTGAAGTTGCTGGCCACTTCCGCGACGAACATCGAATAGCGGCTGAGGAGTACCGGCTGGTTTTGCCAGCTTAAGTAAGAGTGCATCGAATGCCCCAACTCATGCGCCAGCGTGCTCATACCGCCCAGCCCGTTATCGTGGCTCATCATGATGAAGGGGTAGGTGCCCGGCGCGCCATAGCTGAACGCGCCCTGCCGCTTGCCCTTGTTGGGCATCACATCGACCCAGCGCTCTTCTAAACAGCCGCGCCGCAACGCCTGCACGTACTCCTCACCCAGCGGCTGCATCCCGTCGCAAATCCACTCAACCGCCTGCTCATAGCTCACTTCGGGCTGCTCGGTGGCGATGGGCGCCCAAATATCATACGGCTGAATATCGTCCTGCCCCAACGCCTTGCGCCGCACTTCCCAGTAGCGTTGCCAAACTGGCAAATGCTGGCGGAAGGTTTCCACCAGATTATGGAACACCTCTAGCGGCACGTTGTTGGGGAATAGCGCCGCCTCTAGCGCGGTGGTGTGGTGGCGCACACGCGCGTTAAACACATCCTGCTTGACTGACGTTAGATACAAGCCGCCCAGCGTGTGCTTCAACTTGAGATATTCGCCCGTATAGCTCTCATAGGCGGTACGGCGCTCAACGCGGTCTTGGCTGTGGAGGCGCTGGCCGATGGTGCTTTGGGCGACAGGCAAGCTATTGCCCGCCGAATCCACCGCGTCGGGGAATTGCATATCAGCGCCCGTGAGCGCGCCATAGGCATTATTCACCCCACCAAAGGGCGCGGCCAGCATCCCTAGCACCGCCTCCACCTCTGCAGAGCGAATATGGGGCGCGCTGCGAAACAGGTTATCGAAATAGTGGCGATAGCGCCCCAGCCGCTCGTCTGCCTCTACCCAGCCCATGATTTTCTCTTGACCAGCGGCCAAAATTTCGGGCGCATCGAAAGCGGTGGATGAGATAGCGGCGCCAACCAGCCCCTGCGCCTGCCCAACCATGCCAATCGCCTCAACATCGCCAGAATCAACCGCGCTGGAGAACATGGCGTACATCATCAACGTTTGCACGCGGCGGAATAGCGATTCAACATAGCTCAACCATTCCAGCAAGGCCGCTGGGCTTTCGGTGATGCGCCCTTGATAGCTGGCGGCCTTTTCAATCAATGCGGGCAACGCTTGTGCTTCGGCACGCCATGCGTCGCGGTTGGGGAAAACACTCTCAGCGTTCCATTTATACTTTTGCGGAATATCTTCGCGTGTGGGTAAACTCGTTTTTGCCGTTGTCATTTTCATTTCCAGAATAAACATCCTTTTACACCGCCGCTTATTATGACGGCTGCCCCCCACGACCGCAATAGACCACCCACACCCAAAACAGCCCTGAACATGAGCGTTTACTGATAGAAAGCCTTGAACGGGCGTATAATACGGAAAAGGATAGGCGCGACGGCTTTCACGGCAATAAAACGAGGAGACCCTGATGAAACGCTTGTATATTTTACTGGCCTGTTTGCTCGCAGTGGGCGCAATGGCACAGGCGGGCATAGCGCAGCAAACCCCCACCGTGCCAGCGTTAGAAGACGTGGAAAATTGGCTCTATTTGATCAATATCGATTTAGATGCGGAGC
>WGEI01000023.1 GCA_015492875.1 Anaerolineae bacterium
GCGTGACGGCACATATACCAGCGGTGAGCGCCGCGCCCAACGTTTCTACACTGCGCAAGGGCCTGTTGGCGAAGCCCTGCCCGCATGGCAAATTTTGCAGCGCGTTGGCGAAGTGTTGGGGCAAGGCCGTCCTAAGCTAAGCGCCGCCGCTGTGATGAAAGACATTACGGAAAACGTAGCGGCTTTTGCTGGCTGTCGCTATAAAGCACTTGCCCATGTAGAGCCGCAATTCCCCCTTGTGGGCGGTGATGACCTGTACTATGGCGGCACTGCGTATGCCAATAAAGGCGGACTTGGCGTGCAAATCGCTGCTACTGCAGAGCGTAGCAAGCCCAAAACCGGCAAGGTTGAATTGCCAGATGTGCCCAAAGCGGGTAAAGGTGAATTACTCATTTTGCCGACAGTTAAGCTATACAATCGTGAAAAACCATTCGCCGCCAGCACACTAGTGCATCCCCGTGTGTTAGTGCCATATGTTGCTCTCAATCCAGCTGATGCAAAGCGGTTGGGTGTTGGCCATAGCGATGTGGTCGAGGTCACAGTTGGCACAACTGCGGTTCGTGTTCGTGCAGTGGTTGATGATGCAACGCCAGAAGGAACGGCCTTGTTGCCGCGCCATCTGGCCGATGTTGCGACGCCGCTCAGTGTACAAGCGGGCAAACTGCATAAAGTTGCCGCTGCTGAAAAAGTAGGGGTGTGATGACTATGAGTCGAAATCGTCTCGTCTGGGCGGGGATTATCGTCGCCGCCCTCATTGTTCTACTGATTATTCTCAATTTAGGCGCTATCCTGAATTGGGTGCGTTATGCGGTCGAGTTCATCGTCAATCCGCACGAACGCATCGACCCGAACACCATTATTCAGTGTAGCGACTCACCCGGATGCCAAGTTGTGCATCCCATCATTTACTCGGCAATATTCTTGCTAGTGGTCATTACTGGCTTCGCCTATACCACATTGCTAGAGCGTCGCTTTATCGCTTGGTTTCAGCACCGCGTTGGGCCGAACCGCGTTGGGCCGAAAGGTTTTCTACAGCCCGCAGCTGACGCCGTGAAGCTCATCTTCAAAGAGGATATTGTGCCGTCCAATGTGTATAAGGCGGTCTATTATCTAGCGCCGATGATTAAAGTGGTGCCGGTACTGCTGGTGATGGCTGTCATTCCACTAGGGCCAGATTTAATGGTGCCGTGGTTTGATGGCAATTGGTATGTCGTGCCGCTTGGCATTGCCGACCCCAATGTTGGAGTGCTGTGGCTGCTAGCAATCACCAGTTTGGGCACTTATGGCGTGGCTTTAGCGGGCTGGGCGAGCAACAACAAATACGCCATGCTTGGCGGCATTCGCGCTAGCGCCCAAATGATTAGTTATGAGCTGAGCCTGGGCTTGGCAATGGCTGTACCCATCATTTTGGCTGGCAGTATGAGTCTGGGCGACATCATCAACCAGCAGAAGAATATCTGGGAATGGTATGTATTCCAGAACCCGTTAGCGGCGGGCATTCTGCTGATAGCCCTGCTGGCAGAAGTGAACCGCGCCCCATTTGACCTACCAGAAGCCGAACAAGAGCTAACACAAGGCTATATGACCGAATATAGTGGCATGCGCTTCGCGCTGTTCATGATGGCTGAATATCTGGGTATGATTGCGGTCAGCATGATTGCGGTTGCGCTGTTCTTCGGCGGTTATCACCTTATACCAGTCGATGGCGTCCCGCTACTTGGGGCGCTATTCTACATCGGCAAAGTAGTCGTCCTACTTGTGGGTATGATATGGGTACGGGCGACCTTACCGCGTATCCGTTATGACCGCCTGATGCAATTTGGCTGGAAGGTGCTATTGCCCCTCTCCATTCTAGCTGTGGCTTGGTCTGGTGTTGCGGTAGTTATTAGTGATGTCGTCGGTGACCCAACGGTTTACGGCGTTATTTCCGGCGCAGTTTTTGCCGTTGTACTACTTGGTGGCTTCCTCTACCTACGCCGTAGCGGTGAGGCCGAAATCGCCGAGCCAGACCTTGACGAAGACCCTGTTATCACCGGGGAACCGGGCGGCATTGGTTATGCGATGCTAACCTTCGTTGGGGCGTTGATAGCTGTGCCATTCGTCTTAATGGGTTGGCTGGCCAACTTCTTCGAAGGGTTGAGCCGTTTGGGCACTGGCCCAGAAGATAGCGCCATCGAAGCCCAGAGCAGCAAGACGCCCGCTCGTCGCGCTGGCGCAGATTAGTTAGGGAGGGATACTGCGATGAATATCATTCGCGGCTTTGCCACCACCTTAAAACATGTGCTCGAGGAGCCGGTCACCGTTCAATATCCGGACGAAGAGCGGCCATTTTTCCCGCGCTTCAAAGGCCGCCATCACTTGCGCCGCTATGAAAACGGGCTTGAAAAGTGTATTGGCTGTGCGTTGTGTGCGGCGGCATGCCCAGCAGACGCCATCTGGGTAGAGGCGGCAGAGAATACGGACGACGAGCGCTATAGCCCCGGCGAGCGCTATGCGCGCACCTATGAAATCAATATGTTGCGTTGCATTTTCTGCGGGTATTGCGAAGATGCTTGCCCCACCCAAGCCATTCAGTTGGGGCATGAACACCGTTTGAGCTTTACCGATCGTCGGGATGCCATTTTCACAAAAGATATGTTGTTGGACCCCGTACCGGAAGGCGGGAAAGACACGCCGCAGCAAGTTGAACCCGGCACTTTTGACCGCGCCATTCCGGAAATGGAAGACCCGATTTAAGTCTGGTCTGGTGGGGAGAGCACCGCGCCGGAGGTTTTGAACTCTGGCGCTCTTTGTGTTAAACTGCACAAGCTTTCGGACACCCTATAAGGATGTGTCAGCGATGGAATCGACGCTTTTCATAATAGTAGGACTTGTAGCAATTCTTGCTGCCGCCGCCATGGTGCTCAGCAGAAATGCGGTGCATAGCGCGCTGTTCCTGATTGTGAACTTCGCCTGTGTCGCATTTTTGTATTTGCTCCTTGATGCCCCATTCCTTTCCATGATACAGCTCGCTGTATATGCTGGGGCCATCATGGTGCTATTCCTGTTTGTCATCATGTTGCTGGGGGCAGAGCGAACTACCGATACAACACGCCGTTTTCAAAGGACGATGCTCGGCGCACTATTGCTAGCTGCAGTCTTTTTGCTCGTAATCGGGCTGCCGTTGGTCGCTGGTCAATTTGACTTGCCTGCGCCGAAAGGTGCATCGCCGATCGTGCGTGTTGCCCATGCCGCCACCGATATTGGCGATGTTGACATTGTGGTGGATGGCGAAGTTCTCGCCGAGTCAGTCAATTTTGACGAAGCAACGGATTTCTTCTCCACAGAAGCCGGTGCGCATACTATCACTTTGCGTGATCACGCCACTGGCGCTGCCCTGCTCGATGTAGAGGTTGAGCTGGAAAATGGAGATGTTATCACCGTTGTTGCTTATGGCACCGGTACTGATGTAGATGTCGCCCTTGTTGAAGATGATCTCAGCACAGTTGCCAATGATAGCGGGCGCTTATTGCTATTCAACGGCTATAGCGACTCCCCTATCAGCCTCGTTGACTTTGGCCCGAACCGCGAGTTAGATGTCGCCGATATGCCGCTCAACGATGAGCATGGCAATGTGTTGGTGATGGCAGAAGGCAGTATCATTAAAGCACCGCAAGTGAGTGATCGTGTGGTTATTGAAGCCCTTCCTTATGGGGAAGCGGCCTTTGCAACACTGCCCGCTGGCGACTATACGCTGGGCTATGTTGTCACCAACACCACCGAAATCACCGCTTATCCCGCGCCTGCTGATACTGATGGCTCGTTTGTGCCAGCAGAAGATACAGCAGTGACAGTTGCAATACCCCAAGCTCAGGAAGTTATTCGTACAGAACGCAACTACGCGGTTGACCGCAATACAGAGGTTCTGCTCTTCTTGACAGGCGAACGGCTAGCCGATGGGCGAGTGCGCCCCTTCCCGCTTACACTTGTTACAGACGCAACACCAGTATTTGGCGGGCCAGAGGGCATTGCACAAACGCTTTACACGGCTTATGTGCTCCCCATTCAACTGGTTGCTATTTTGCTGCTGGTCGCCATTGTTGGCGCGATTGTGTTGACCAAGCGTGAAGAAGGTGAAAGCAATCGCCGTCTACTCGGTCGCCGCCGTGTGAGTAAACCTTTGGCCAGTGTGATTACTAGCCAGACTGGTACATCACCTGTGGCAGAATCGCGACGAGAACTTCCTGGCCCCGAAACGCCATCTGAGGCGTCGGGCGATTAGCCCCACCACCTTGAGGAGGAGTACGAGATGGAAGTTTCGATCGCTTCATACATTATGCTCAGTGCAGTGCTCTTTATCTTAGGTGCGATGGGGGTGCTGCTACGCCGTAACGCTATTCTTGTTTTCATGTCCGTTGAGTTGATGCTCAACGCTGCTAATCTGGCGTTGGTGGCCTTCGCCCGTCATTGGGGGCAAACGGATGGCCATCTATTCGTGTTCTTCGTCATCACGGTGGCCGCGGCAGAGGTAGCAGTTGGCCTTGCGCTGATTGTGGCCATCTTCCGAACGAAGAAAAGCATCAATATCGACGATTTACATGAGTTGCAGGGCTAACAATCCCCAGAAAAGGCTTGCCTTATGGAGAATTTACCACAGCTAGTCCCGCTCATTATCTTCATACCCGCCCTAGGAGCAATTATCAATTACTTCTGGGGTGCGCGTCTCGATGAGCGCTGGTCCAGTGGCATCGCGATTTTCGCGGCGGTTTCTTCGTTTGTGGTGGCGGTGTTGCTGTATAGCTATTTGCTGGGCAGCAATTTCACGCCAGCAGTCGTCAATCCGCCGTTCCTCGATGGCTGGCTACGGATTGAATCTATTGGATTTGATATTTCGTGGCAGCAACGAGTAGATACGCTCAGTGTCACAATGATGCTGGTTGTGACCGGCGTCGGCTCACTTATTCATATCTACGCACGAGGCTACATGCACGGCGATGAGAAATTCCCGCGTTTCTTCGCCTATTTGAACATGTTCCTCGCTTTCATGCTCATTCTCATCAGCGGCAACAACTTCCTGATGCTGTTCGTCGGTTGGGAAGGTGTTGGCCTGTGTTCTTACCTGCTCATCAGCTTCTGGTGGGATAAACCCGGTGAAGAAGGGTGGAAGAACAGCAATGCCGGTCGTAAAGCGTTCATTGCTAACCGCGTTGGCGACTTTGGCGTTTTGCTGGCCATGTTTCTCATCTTTACCACCTTCGGCACGCTGGACTTCTACCGCCCCGGCGAAGTAGCCAACCCTGAGGCAGGACATGCGGTTAGCGCAGAAGCTGAGGCCAGCGGCGAAGCGGCTGACGGGCATGGTGAAGCCGTAGACAGTGCCCCCAGCGCGACTACTGCTGAAGAAGGGCACGGAGAGGCGGCGGCTGATAACCCTGAGACCATGGAAGATGATGGGCATGACACACCTGTTGCAGAAGCGCCGACCAATAATGATGACATCGCCTTTGATGACTTAGGGGTTTTTGGTCAAGCGAGGCGGTTACTCGCCCTAGAAGAAGGTGAAACGCTGGAAGGCGTCGTTTATAAATATAACGGGCAGCCACTCATCGCTACCAATGAAGATGGTAACCCAATTTACGATAACGCGGGCAACCCCGTTTATGCCGAACGCGGGCGCGAGGTTTACATTGGCTCTATCAAGCTAGACATCACAACGGTTATCACCATCATCACGTTGTTGATGCTGCTGGGTGCAAGCGGTAAATCGGCACAAATTCCGCTGTTTATCTGGTTGCCCGATGCTATGGCTGGCCCAACACCTGTCAGCGCGCTCATTCACGCGGCAACTATGGTGACGGCAGGCGTGTATATGATGGTGCGCTCTAGTGTATTCTTTCACGCTGCCGACCTAACTTCGCTGATTGTCACGCTGGTTGGCGCGGCAACCGCGATTATAGCGGGCTTCATCGCTATTGGTCAGTGGGACATTAAGCGCGTTCTCGCGTATAGTACCATCAGCCAGCTCGGTTTCATGGTGGCGGCGGTTGGTGTTGGCGCTTATGTAGCGGCCATGTTCCATCTGTTCACCCATGCCTTCTTCAAAGCCCTGCTCTTCTTGGGCAGTGGCTCGGTCATTCATGGTATGGAACACGGCGCACACGAAACGCATGACCACATTGACCCGCAGGATATGCGCAATATGGGCGGACTGAAGAGCAAAATGCCCATCACGTATATCACCTATCTCATCGGCACCTTGGCGTTGGCGGGGATCTTCCCCTTCGCTGGCTTCTGGTCAAAAGATGAGATTCTGGCGGATTCATGGCAAGCGGGCATCAGTGGCGCAACCTTCTTCAACCAGATTAGCGGTTATATTGCACTGGCGATATTGGCGGCTGCGGCGGCATTCACGGCCTTTTACATGTGGCGGCAAATGGAGCTAGTTTTCTATGGCAAGCCGCGCACCAAAGCGGCAGAACATGCCCACGAAAGCAGTCCATCTATGACAATTCCGCTCATCATTCTGGGGCTATTCAGCATTTTCGCTGGCTTCTTCAATACTCCAATTGGCGTTTTGGGGTTAGATGGCATCTTCGGGGCGCATCGCTTCGGCGAGTTCCTCATCCCCAGCGTTCCGTATGCACATATTGGTGAGTTCAATTGGCTGCTGGCGATTGGTACGCTTGGACTTGGACTAGGCGCGATTTTCGTAGCGCGTTCTATTTATGGCCATGGCAAAGCCCTGACTGCTGACGGGCGTGACCCACTACAAGCTATGCCAGAAACAAGCGCAATCTGGTCATTGGCCAATGCGCGGCTTTATTGGGATGAATTCTATGACCGCATCATCATTCGCCCCTACCAACGCCTTGGCACGTTCCTCGCCGATACGTTGGATTGGGCATTCTTGCACGACTATGTGCATGATACGGTCATTTATAAAGGCTTCAACACTGTTGGGGACATTCTCAGCCGTCCGTTCGACCTTGGTGTTATCGACGGCATTGTGAACGGCATTGCTCGCCTGATTGCTTGGTTGAGCGGGCAATTCCGCAAGGTTCAAACTGGCTATGTGCGCACTTATGCCGTTGCGCTGTTACTGGGCGTGGTCGTGGTGCTTATCATCATGCTGCTGCCCTTAGTGCAGAATGGCTAAGGCTCTCTAAGGAGAACAGGTCTTATGGAAGATTTCTCGGCTCTCTCGCTCGCAACAGTGGTGCTCTTCCTACCGCTGGTCGGGCTATTGGCACTGCTGTTCATTAATAACGAGAAAAAAGAAAACATTCGGTGGACGGCCTTTACTGTGAGCATGGTCACCTTCGCGGTTTCTGTCGTGATGTGGGTGGCCTTCGACGAATCTAATCCCGGCCTACAATTCGTGCAACAAAACGATTGGGTGGCTTCGCTGGGGATTAGTTACTATGTCGGCGTGGATGGCATCAGTATGCTTCTCATCATGCTGACGACCTTCATCATGCCCATTGCCATTCTGGCTTCGTTCCGCACGAGCGTCATTCAAGAGCGCGGGCGCGAAAAGCTGTACTATGCGTTCATGCTGTTGCTAGAATGGGCAATGTTGGGCGTGTTCATGGCCCAAGACCTCATCTTTTTCTATATTGTTTGGGAAGTGACGCTTGTCCCGATGTACTTCTTGATTGGCATCTGGGGTGGGGAAAACCGCGTTTACGCAGCGGTGAAGTTCTTCCTATATACGATGGCCGGCTCTATATTCATGCTCATCGCCATTCTGTATATTGGCGGCACAACAGGCACATTTGCCGTACCGACGATTATCGAAGGCGTACAAAACGGCACTATTATCTTCCCGTATGATGGGTTGCTCTCTGGTGCACAGGCCTTTCTGTTCCTCGCCTTCCTGCTGGCCTTCGCCATCAAAGTGCCCATCTGGCCGCTACATAGCTGGCTGCCAGATGCACACGTGCAAGCGCCAACTGCTGGCTCGGTCATTCTAGCGGGTGTTTTACTGAAAATGGGTACATACGG
The DNA here is from genome assembly GCA_015492875.1 of Anaerolineae bacterium. Lineage (GTDB taxonomy): Bacteria > Chloroflexota > Anaerolineae > Aggregatilineales > Phototrophicaceae > S146-30. The sequence continues at coordinate 7,984 of WGEI01000023.1, forward strand.
CATCGTGCGTTTCAATCTGCCGATGTTCCCCGAAGCAACTGCGGGCTGGGCGCCAATTGTCGCTGGGCTAGGCGTCATCGGCATCATCTACGGTGCTTGGGTCAGCTATGCGCAGAAAGACGTGAAGAAACTCGTCGCTTACTCATCGGTGAGCCATCTTGGTTTTGTCGTGCTGGGCATCTTCGCCCTGAATGCACAAGGTTTACAAGGCGCAACATTACAGATGGTCAATCATGGTATCAGCACTGGCGGCCTCTTCTTGCTCGTTGGGATGCTGTATGAACGCTATCACACTAAAGCGCTGGATGCCTTTGGTGGCTTGTGGAAAGCGATGCCGCTCTTCGGTGGCTTGAGCCTCATCATTGTGTTGAGTAGCATGGGCTTACCGGGGCTGAATGGCTTCGTGGGCGAATTTACTATTTTGCTCGGTTCATTAATGAGCAATCTCGGTGTGCTCTTCACCGTTTTCGCCACACTTGGCGTCATTCTCGCAGCGGTTTATATGCTCTATATGTTCCAAAA
>WGEI01000024.1 GCA_015492875.1 Anaerolineae bacterium
AAGGTATAAGCGCCATCAATCATGGTATCGCTCAAGTTCATTGTGCCCGCCAGCATAGCGATGTCCTCAGGCTCAATTTCGCTATAGCCCAGCTTCACCTCAAAGTCATATTTGGCATTGCGCCGCCGCGACGATTCGGCATCGAGCGTTAAGATAGTGACCTTGTTGGGGAAAAGCTGCTTCAGGCCTTTGACTGTGTAGCCGCTTTCGTTAATCACTTCCCAGCCATAGTCATTGTGCATATCGAAAATCAGGCTCACCCCCACGCCACGTGCCAGCATCCCCGCCAGCAGAACGCGCGTCAAAAAGCTTTTGCCCGTGCCGCTCTTGCCAAATACCCCTACCGAGCGCTCTACCAACCGCTGCAGGTCGAGGTTAATCGATGTATGTTCCAGCTCTAGCGGCGCGCCAACATTGAAGTGCGTAGCGTCCTCTTGCCCAAAAACCGCGTTTACATCATCCTCAGTCGCGTTGAAGGCGGGCATAAAATGGCCGGGAATGGTCTTCACCGGCAAAGGCTTATTCTCTTCGCTGATGACCAGCATCGGGGCGACTGTGACAATTGCATAAGTCGTTGTGCCGCTATATACCTCGCGCAAAAACGGGTCGCTGAACTCTGGTGGGTCTGCTTGGATGGCGGGGTTGGTGCTCTCCAACGAAATATCGGTAATCATGCAGAAGAAGCGTTTGCGCTGTCCATGCACGACGATATAACGCCCCACTGCGAGGTCTTCTATCGCTTGCCCCAGTTCTAACTTCACCGCCAGCCCACGACTGAGCGAACCGCCAACCACGACGCCCAGCCTATTCTGCGCTATCAACCCCGCGCCATGTTCGGGAAACCAATCTTCGAGATTTTCCTTAGGTGTCATCGTTCGCTCCAAGGTTTACGGGTGAATGAGGTTTAATAAGTGTGCTAGCCGCTTCATATCTCCAGAGAGCTGGCGCGCCAACTCCCTGCCTGCGCGCGTCAAAAAGGTGCGCTCATCTTCTGGTGGATAAGCTTTCCATACCGCATAGCGCAATGCTGCCGCCAGCAAATCATCAGCGGGCACTTCTGTAGCATTTAAGATTAGACGGATGAATCCGAGTTCCTGCGTGAATAAATGCACATCCGCCGCCGTACACAGCACAACTTCCGCTAAGCTCATCGGCGGGCGGGGCGGTAACCCATGCACCATGGTGCCGCGATAGGTGAAGCCAATACTCAAAACACTGACTTCTACGGGAATCATGCGGTTGTTGCGCTGGTCTAATAACACATTGTCTGGGATATTTTCGCCCATCACCAGCTCATTGACCAATTGATCATCCTGAATATCTACTTTGTAGATGAGGCCGATAGCCATCTCGGCATCGTTGCTATTGGCGATTGGCGCTTTGACGAACGCCCCAAAATCGTGCTTATCGCTAATTTGGTTGCTGTGTGTGCCACAGGCGAACCCGCGCGTATTCGCGCGTAATACCCGCCCGACAATATCAGAAGTTTGCTCCATTACCCATCACTCCTCTTCAGTCACGAGTTGCCCAGTGGCGAACAATTCGCCGAGCAACTGTGGTGCATATGCCTTGACTAAATCTTCACTAATGCCATTTTGCCGTACAATCTCACGGTACAAGTTTGCGCTGGGACGGGGCGTCCGTTTCTGTGTTTCTGGGTCAAGGTGATATAACCCGAAGCGCGTTGTCCAGCCCTCTGCCCATTCATAATTATCGACCAGTGTCCAGTAATAATAGCCCCGAACGTCAACCCCTGCTGCAATGGCGCGGTGTACAGCTGCAAGGTGGCTGATGATATAAGCAGGGCGTTTCTCATCGCCCATTTCGCAAAAACCATTTTCGGTGATGTAAATGGGCAGCTGGTAACGTTCCCACATTTCCAATAATAGCTGGTATAACCCCTGTGGCGAGGTTTCTCGCATCTCCCATGGTGTATCCCATGCCCGCTCTTCATGAATGACTTGCTGCTCGATTAGCCCAATGACCGAGCCGCCAAATTTGAATTGTTGGGGATGGCTGCCGTAGTAATTGACGGCGAGATAATCCAATGGCGGCGCTGTCATGCTCAGCTTCTCCCATCCCGTGCCAAACGGCGGGCGCAAACAGCCGCCCTGTAGGCTATCCAGCGCCCAGCGATTCATAATCGTATCCAGTAGATGCGCGATGATGCGGTCGCCTAGATGCCACGGGCGATGCGGGTCAAATGCGGCGATATGATTGGCGAAACTCACCTGTGCCTGCGGTGTATGTTGCTTTATTACGTCCACAGCAGCCGCATGTGCCAACACCTGATGCCGTGCCGCTTGCGAAAAGGCCTGTATGCTACGGTAGCCCGGCGGCCATAGTGCTGCCAGATAGGCCATCAGTAAATACACATTCGGCTCATTCAGCGTGCACCACCATGAACATAAATCGCCCAGCCTCTCGATGACTTGCGCCGTATAACGCGCGAAATAGTCGACAACTGTCGGATTAAGCCAGCCATCTTGTTTGGCTAGCCACAGCGGATTGGTGAAATGGTGTAACGTGACCATCGGGCGCAAGCCGCGCTCATGCAGTGCTAGCAACATTTGGCGATAGCGCTCAAACGCCGTATCGTCCCAATACCCTTCTTTTGGCTCTAGGCGGCTCCATTCTAATGACAGGCGCAAGGTATTTAATCCAAGCGCTGCGGCACGGTCAAAATCGGCCTCCGCATTGTGCCACCAATCGCAAGCCAAACCGCTAATCGTACCATCGCGCGTATGCCCCGCTTGTTCCCATTGCCAAAAGTCGTTATTAGTGTTATTCCCCTCGTTTTGGTGCGACGAAGTGGCGACACCCCATATAAAGCCCGCTGGAAACTGTAAATACCCTGACGCCATAGTGCCCCCTCATTTGATAATGGTGGCTCAGACCTCGAAACTGCGCTTCTCACCCCGCGCCCGCTCTTTACTGCGCGCTTTTGCCGCTCGCGGATGTGCTGAGAGCAAACCGCGTACACGCCGTACTTCTGCGTCAATCATTTGCTTCACGCGGTCGCGCTCTTTCCTCTGCACAACGGCCAACTCATCAGCGCGCGTAATCGCATAAGGGTAGGGGATGCTGCCTTGTATGCGACATTGCTCTAAGAGTGTGCTGTGCAATAGGTCTACTTGCTTTTTATCCCACGTCACCCATACGGGAATATCGATGCGCACGACGCGCGTTGTTGCGGCATTGGCAATTTTGAGATAGAAGTAAGCGATTTCATGACTTTCGCCCCGCTCCCTAAATTTTTTGTTTGTCGGTGAATTTTGCACCATAATGGCCGAGCGTTGGCCGGGTTTTAGTACCTTGTCGAAGAGCATACGGTCAACCAGCCCCTCAAATGGTCCCGCCCGCGAAAGTAGCTTCTGATTTTGCTTAATTGCTTCTTCATTCTCTAACGTTAACAGATATAAGAGCTGTATCATGCGCTTGCTGCGATAGGGATTGTCAATATACCCCGCCAAAATCGCACCGCTATCATGCAGATGGGTGAGCGCAGCATGATAAGCATTCTTGGTGGTTTCTGCTTCGTTCTTGTCGCCCCCTGTTGGTGTATAGAGTAGGCGATTGTCATAGAGAGCGATAATGGGCAGTGCTTGCTCTCGCAATTCCCAAGCCATTTCAGCCAACATTTGCATTTCTGCGATGGCGCGGCGGTCGTCAACAATTCTATTGGCGATGACCCGCCCGTATTGATCATGGACATGTTTGGGTTGATAGTAAAGTTTGGGGTAGGTGGTTTGGAATGGTACTTGCTGCCGCCCTTGAAAGTAGACAAATACCCCCAGATTGATGAGATAGTAGTGCACTGCAATTTGTTCATCAGGGTAAATTTGAGAGCCATCTACCGCCACAATAACTGCCTCTTCCGTCTTGGTGGGCGGGTCATAAATGGCGTTAATC
>WGEI01000025.1 GCA_015492875.1 Anaerolineae bacterium
CGTCGCCTTGAAATTGAATGGATTCGCTCCGGCGATTTGGAAAAAGGTAAACAATGGGATGTCATGGAAACCCTCGATGGTATAATTGTGCCCGGTGGTTTTGGCTATCGTGGGGTAGAGGGTAAAATCATGGCTGCCCGCTTCGCCCGTGAGCGCAAAATTCCCTATCTCGGCATTTGTCTCGGCATGCAGACTATGTGCATTGAATTTGCCCGTAATATGCTAGGGCTTGAAGACGCCAATAGCTCAGAATTCAACGAGAGTACCCCCAATGCCATCATTGACCTGATGCTAGAACAACGCAGCATTACCGATATGGGCGGCACAATGCGCCTTGGGCTTTATCCTTGCGATATTCAAGCGGGTTCTGTTGCTGCGCGGGTGTATGATACTACACAAGTGCAAGAGCGCCATCGCCATCGCTTTGAGTTCAATAACGAGTTCCGCGCTGCTTTCGAAGAAAATGGCATCGTCTTCAGTGGTGTAAGTCCCGATGGGCAACTGGTAGAAATTGCTGAGCTGAGTGACCACCCTTATATGATTGGTAGCCAGTTTCACCCAGAATTTCGCAGCCGCCCCAATAACCCGCACCCGCTATTTCAGGGGCTTATCGATGCCGCTATTGCATTTCGTGAAAGCCGCCAGCAGTCCAGTAAATCTGCCGAAAGCTCTGGCGAACTTGTGGAATAAATCTATGTTGAGGATAGCGTACTATGTCTCTTATCAGTTATCTTGAATCAATACCTAAAGCTGAACTCTACGTTCAGTTAGAAGGCGCTATGCGCTCTAAAACCTTGCGCATGATTGCCGAACAAAATGAAGTGCCGTATAGCGATAATGATTATCAGCAATGGTTGGATGCGCTCCAATCTCCAGACCCATCGGCATACGAAACCTTAGCACGTGCTGTCAGCCGCTGGCTACAAACGCCCGAAGATTTAGCTCGTATCGTCTATGATTTGGGCGTAGCTCTTTCCAAACAAAACGTTCGTTACGCCGAAGTTATGGTTAACCCCTCCTATTACTTACAAACTGGCTGGAGCTTTGATGATTTCTTCAGCGCCATCACCGATGGGGCCGACCGCGCGCTTCGTGGTTGGAACGTCCGTATGCAGTGGATTTTCGCTATCCAACGCAGCGAACCCCGCCGTGCAGATGAAATCTCTCGCTGGGCAACCAATATCACCTCGCGACGGGCTGGCGTTATTGCGCTAGGTCTGTTTGGTCACGAAGATGCCCAGCCGCTCGGCCAATTCGAACGCGCTTTTCGTACTGCCGAGAAGAAAGAACTGCCACGCGCCCCTCACGTTGATAATGATGAAGAGAAGGATGAAATTCTCCCTGCATTGGACATGTTGCTACCCAACCGCCTTTACAGCGCTTGGGGTATTCATGACATCCCTGAAGCGATTGACCGTCTCGCCGCCGAACGTACTCCGGTCGTTATTTCTCTCGCTCGTGCCGTGAACTTGGGCTTCATTTCTAGCTATGCCGACTACCCGCTTCACCAAATTTACGATGCCGACGTGCCCTTAATCATTGGGGCAGGGATGCCCTCCTTCTATCAAACCACACTTACAGAACAATACCGCCTTGTTGTTGAAGAATGTGGTTTTGAGCTGCTAGAGCTAGAAGAGATGGCCTTGAATGCTGTCCGCTATAGCTTCTTGCCAGATGAAGAGAAACAATCGTTATTAACCGATTTTGAGGCACAATATCAAGCACTGCGTGACGAACACCTTGCCAACGCTGGTGAAGGCGAAAGTGTTGAATAATCTTGATGAATGTTGAAAAACTAAAAGCGCCAGGGCATATACCTTGGCGCTTTTATGTGACTAATTGTCTCGCTTAGACTTCAGAGAATTCACCCTCTACCACATCATCCTGTGGAGTCGATGAACTTTCTGAACCAGTGTCGTTAGTTGCTTGCTGTTGCGCCGCATACATCTGTTGCGCCAGCGCGTGCGTTGCATTTTGCAAGGTTTCTGTCGCCTGTTTAATGCGGTCAATGTCTTCGCCTTGCATCGCTTCCTTGACATCCGCAATCTGTTTCTCGATGGCGCTGCGGTCGCTAGCGGGAACTTGCTCGCCCAATTCTCGCAACGACTTTTCCGCTTGATAAACCAGCATATCGGCTTCATTGCGCGCCTGAACCAGCGCCCGACGGTGTTCATCTTCTGCGCGATGCTGTTCAGCTTCTTTCACCAATTTATCAATATCTTGTTCAGATAGGTTGGTCGAAGCTGTGATGGTGATTTTTTGCTCGCGCCCTGTAGCCTTGTCTTGGGCACTCACATTGAGAATGCCGTTGGCGTCAATGTCAAACTTAACCTCAATCTGTGGCACACCACGAGGTGCTGGCGCAATCCCTTCCAGACGGAAGCGCCCTAGCGACATATTGTCGGCGGCCATCGGGCGTTCGCCCTGTAACACATGAATATCAACGGCAGTTTGGTTATCTTCTGCGGTTGAGAAGATTTCCGATTTACTCACCGGAATTGTTGTGTTACGTGGAATGAGCACCGTCATCACGCCACCCATTGTTTCAACGCCGAGGCTGAGCGGCGTGACATCCAGCAGTAACACATCTTTCAC
>WGEI01000026.1 GCA_015492875.1 Anaerolineae bacterium
GAATATGGTCATTATCTAGCTGCCACGCCCTTATAGTGACTTTATCCTTGCTGAACTTAAGCCCATTATCGAGCAGCAATTGCAAAACAGTGCTTAACCCATTTTTATCTGCCATCACAGGCGGCATGGAGTTTTCTAGCTCAACAATAATCCGCTCTCCCGCGTTTTGAAGATGCCAGCTACGCCGCAATTTCCGCAGTGCAGATTCAACCGCTTCACGGGCCATTATCGGCTCTACATGAATGTCTAGACTGCTACCCAACATCGTAATATTTTGCACCAGCGCCTCTAGGCGTGCCGTCGCATTCGTCGCATAACTCGCCAGCTTTTTATCGACATGTTCATCTTCAATAATGAGCGCGACCGCAGATTTTACTTGCAGTAAAGGCGTTTTTAATTCATGAGAGACATTGCGCACTATAGCGTTTTTCAAAACATTCACCGCATCTTTAGCGCGTCTTTGTTCCTCTAGTTGCATTTCCAGCCGCGTTATTTGCCCATGCAATTCGGCATTTTCTCTATATAATCGTAAAAATAAATTAAGCTGATTGAGAATCAGCGTGGTGTTGGGAGGAAAAAGCAAATCCGCTACAGAAGTGCGAGTGCCCTCCAGTTCATTCTCGTTGCGGATAATCATCGCTAGAAGTGGAGAAGGGCGGATTATATTATTGCGGATATCTTTGAATAATGCCGTACCAGAAGCATCTGCTGATGCTAAAATAGCATCATAATGGCGTTCCCCTAATAGCGATAGCGCTTGTTGTGGATGGCGAACCGTTTCCAGATGATAACCACACTCACTCAAGCGCAAACTCAAGCCTTGTTCCCATGAACTGGTGGCTTGAGTAAAAAATATAATATCAGGATGAAATCCATTATTATCTATCATGTTCAGCCTTAATGCCACAACTAGCGATAATTCTCAATGATGAGCATTATGACGATCTATCGGCTATGCTGGCAAGTCGTTATCAAAAATCTTAACACATCGCAACTTTAGCGCAAAGCCATTCTTGCTATAGTTGTCGAACTCGAACGGTTTCCCTTTGTCATCTTAACTAAACTATAGCATTAGTCACAATTGCCTAAGGTTTCACATAGCTGGTTAATGTGCAATCTATCGTGTTGTGCCGTAAAATGCGCCATTTCTAATAAGTTCGTATGGCTGAAAATATAATGCCTTGCTGGTCGATACCATTGCTCTTCATCAAGCGTGTTGAGTAGTGTTATAGTGGCTTGCCGCTCTTTGACAAAATCCCTAGCAACTTGCAAGCCGTCTTCTGCACAGGGTGGTGATTGCGGCCCCGGTGGTGTTTTAGGGGCAGTCAAAAATGGATTATCCTCTTCCAATATCCTCAGTAAACGTGGTCTTTGAACTTGCGTTTCACTTTCCAGCATATGGCAAACAATTTGCAAGATAGACCACTCTTCAGGGTTCGGGTGCTGTCCCCAATAATGGGGCTGAACTTGGTCTAACAACCCAAACAATGCCCCAATGTTACCTGTAAGCTGGGGAGCGATCATCTTCGGGTGTAAGGGCTTTATCGCTAGTTTATGATGCCATCCGCGCTTAAAGGCCGCTTCTAATTGAACGATGTCTCCTTGCCCATCCGCGCGCGTTTGCAGGGAAATACCTTCTGCAATGTGATAGGTATATATCCCCAGCCTTGCCGCAGCTTCAATATCATTTCGCACATCATCCCCAACCATAATCGCTTCATCTGGCTCAATGCCTATCCGCGCTAAAATTTCCGCATAATAAGCGGGGTTAGGTTTGGCGAAGTGCATATTTTCAGCTGTTGTAATGTAGCTGAATCGAGTTAAATCTGAAAACCCCGCCCAATGTAGGCGTTGTTCTATTGCGCTTGTCGGGAATAATGGATTAGTGGCTATAACTAAGGCTAAATCTAGCGATAGCAATGTCTCTACTAGGGTATTTACCCCTTCAATCGCGGCTGTGCATCGCCTGAGTTGTGGATAAACTTCCCTGTAAAAAATGTTAAAGTCACTTTCTAGCTCATGACGGGGCCGCTTTAACGCTTTTTCCAAGCGCAACATGAAAACATCATAATTTGTGAGGGTCACATCATGTGGCCGCTCTAAATCTGCTACACAGGCCATCAGCGCTTGCTGAATGCTATTGTTATATCCGCGCTTTTTGAAAAATACTTCCAACAAGTTGAAGTATTCCATCAGAAACGCATCAATAGGGTTTCGAAGCAAAGTTTGATCTAAGTCTAGTAAAACAGCTTTAATCATCGTCTTCCAACGCCTTCCGGAATAAATCTAGACCCGGACGCTCTGCGGCGCATTGAGAGCAACCAACATAGGGGTTTTCTATGGGGACATGATGTTTAATACAATGTGCTTCCACCATCAGCTTACGCCCCAATCCCATTAACCCGCTTTTGATGGTGAGCGTGAGCACCATATCTGGGTCAGAATTCGCTTGCAAGATGTCGGGAATAGGGCAGCGTTTACAATCCTTAGGCTGCCAGCGAAGCGATTCCCTTTGCCCTTCCACTAAACGACACGTTTGTATATTCCGCCCGCGATGAAAATCCTCATAATAATGGCGGCATTCTTTCCCGGCTGGTGTTTGCATTACTGTTACTCGCTTCAAACACTTTCGCCCAATTGTAACCACTGTATCGCGGCTTTTGGTAGTCCATCGAGCGGCCCTTGCCGAATTTCGCAATCAGGCAAGGACTCTAAAAATTGGTTGCCATAGTTTTTGGTTAAAACACGTTTGTCAAAAATAACAAACACACCCTTATCCGTTTTCCGTCGGATTAAGCGCCCAAAGCCCTGTCGAAAACGTAAAATCGCATCTGGCACAGCAAATGTGCTGAAAGAGTTGGTATAGGTTTCACTACGCGCGGCGAAAATCGGGTCTGTGGGTACAGCAAACGGCAACCTAGCCATAATC
>WGEI01000027.1 GCA_015492875.1 Anaerolineae bacterium
CCACCATAGGGTTGGCGCGGTTTAGGGCGCGCTGCAAGGGACGGACGATGCGCTGGGCAGTCCACTGCACGTGCTCTTCATCATCAAAAACATATTGAGTTTCTTGTAACTTGCCCTTAAATTCAGCGAAGATGATTTCTGGTCCATTGACCATGATTTCACTATAGCGCTTATCTTGAACCAGCGGTTCAATCGCGCCAAACCCTAACAAGTCATTGAGCAGCCCTTCGGCAAGCAGATGGAACTCATCTTTTGAAAGGCTCGCCCCCATTTTTTGCAGGACTGTTTTTAGGCGTCCGATGAGTAACTCTTCCTTGTCCTTCATCCCACGATGCCAATGGTCGGCCTCATCGGGATAGGCAAGCAATTTTGAGCGCAGTTGCTTGCGCAGTTTGGCAATTTTGGGCGGTGTGCGTAACTTGGGCGGCACAATATAACCACTGGACAACACTTCGCCCTCATCAGGCTGCCCGATAGCCTCCGCAGGCTCTGCGTTTGCGCCCTCCTCCTCATCGGTAGCGAGACCCCGAAATTCCGCATCACGTTTAGCGGCTTCTTCTGCGGCTTTTTTCTTCTGCTCTTCTATTCGTTTTGAAAGAAAGGACGACATTTTTGTTCCCTATTGATGTTCTGAATTCAACTTCAGTGTATGCGTAGTTTTAGCAATACGCAATTAAGATTGAGTTGAGATGACAATTTTCGAACGGAAATTTGGGATTTGCTGTGAAGGATTAACGATAGAAACAACATTGCGCAAGCGCATACCCCCCATCGCTGGGTATGTGAGAGCAGCGATATAGTAGAGGAAAACTGTAAGGCCAACCCATTACTGTTGATGGCGGCGTGGCGGTTGCTGGTAGGGGTCGTCATTGCGCACGGGAATAGGGACAAGGGCGCGTTTGCGCTTACGACCGCGCAGGCGGCGTTCGATGTTCTTCAGAATATCATCGATGCGGTCATTGATGTCATCTAAGACGGTGCGCTTTTTTTTGGTCATCACTCAGTCCTTATAGGGCAAATAAAAACACCCTTCGCCAGATATAGACGAAGGGCGCTTTGGTGGACCTAAAGGGATTCGAACCCTTGACCTCTTCAATGCCATTGAAGCGCTCTCCCAGCTGAGCTATAGGCCCACTTGGATGATGCTGGGATTTTAGACCCTTCGTCACTGAAAGTCAATACTCAATACCCATGATACAGCAATTTTCCTCAATTGCGAACAAAGGTAACGAGTTTTTAACAGGAATACGACAAAAGGTCAAAATGCGCCTAATGCAGCGCGCATTTCATCGAGAATATGCTGCGGCGGATTACCCCAGCGCGCGCCATTTTCCAGAAAATCGGCCAGAGGCTGCTCAGCATCGCTGCTGGTACAAGCACACCCCGGCTCATCGTACCACTGAAGAACGGCGCGCTCTTCATCAAAGGTCACGCCCATGACGGCATCAGTGCTATCATCCCGCCACATCCAAGCCGTTTTACGCATCGTTTTCCCTTTCGCATCTACATAAGGTTTAGCGTATTGAAGCCAACAGACGGGCATATCTTACTTTGTAGATAAAGGCCAGCCGAGTGCTTTCAGAGCCTTTTCGACCGAGTCTAATGGCAAGCCCACGACGTTCGTATAGCTGCCCTCGATGCGGGCGACGGGGGCAAAATCCTCATTTTGGATGGCATAAGCGCCCGCTTTATCGAACGGGTCGCCACTGGCAATATAGGCATCTATTTCATCATCGGTATAGTTGCGCATGTAAACTGTGGTGCAAACAACATCTGTGAAGCGTTGCGGCTGGTCGCTAATTTTTAGGAGGGTGAAAGCGGTGCATACTTGGTGTGGGCGGTTACGTAAGCGGCGCAACATGCGGCGGGCATCGTCTGCATCAACGGGCTTCTCTAAAATCTGGCCATCCGTTTCAATACCGATGGTATCGGCAGCGAGAATAACAGTCGTGTCTGCTGCGAGGATAAGCACATCCGCAGCCGAACTATCTAGCATAGCGACAACAGCTTCCGCTTTTTCGATGCTTAAGCGGCGCACATATTGCAGAGGTGTCTCGCCATCTTGGCGCACTTCGGGAATATCGGGTTTGATGACTTGGGGGCTAATGCCCAACTCGGCCAGAAGTTGGCGGCGGCGGGGAGAACCGGAAGCGAGAATAAAAGTCATGGTGTTGGTCATTGGCTCATCAAAATGAAAGGGGGCACAATGATTAAGCATCATGCCCCAAAAGATGCGGATTAGTGGTGCAGGTGATTGTGTTCGTCTTCTTCGGGCATTTCTTCTAGCATCATGTCAAATAGTGACATGGGAATGCCTAACTGAAGCTCATCTTGAGTGGCGTCGCGCAACGCAATGACTTCAACATTGTAGGTAATCACTTTGCCGGCTAATGTCGGGTTGAAGTCCAGTTCCACGTATTCGGGTGTAATATCGCGGATGAGGGCTTCGTAATAATCGCCTTCTTCGTCTTCCAACCCGATAATCATGCCGACTTCGAGTTCATCTTCCGTTTCCACATCTTCAAGAGGTACACGGTCGATAAGTTCTTCGTTGTATTCGCCATAAGCCTCTTCTGGTTGCAGGGTGATGCTGAATTTATCGCCAGCGCGTTTGCCCAACAGCGCCTGCTCTAGGCCGGGCACAATGTTCTCTGCGCCGTGCAGGTACTCTAAAGGATCGTCTGTTGTCACCTCTTCGATAATTTCACCGTCGACAGTGAGGGTATAGGCCAGCGCGGCAACGACGCCATTTTCAATTTTTTCGGGTGTCATTAGAACTTGTTACCTCACAAACAAATGGTGGCCTCGGGATTGAGGCCACCGGGGTTTACCCTTGCGTGCTCGCATTATACTGTAAGCTATTTTGCACTGGAAGAGAGAAGATATATTCTAGGGAAATTTATATGCGCATCACCAGTGTGATAAGGTTCGCTTGAGCCACATTCCCCATAAAAGCGGGCGGGTTAATAACCAGAGTAAAGTAGCGGCTGTGATGCCATGATGCACGCGGACATAACGAAGCATATCTTGAAAATAAACGCGCGTTGCCAACCAGCTTTGGGTGGCTGCTTTTTCATAGTGCATAATAACCGCAGAGGCGAGAAAACGACGTTTACCATTTATGCGGCGACTTAAATCATCTTCTGGAAAATAGAGTAACAGTTGGTCATTCAGTTTTATGTCCTCGCGGCGCATCAACGTGCAAGAGCCAGGTATCACTTCTACATCTTTACTGGTTGTCCTATCCCATTCTGCATACCAGTGGCGTGCGGCGAGGCGGCGTTTTACATGTGGCAATAACCAACCTAAGGGCGTATGATTCAAGAGGAGGTAACAATATGTAGGCACACAAGAACAAGTATGCTGAATCGTACCATCAGGATAGCGCATTTGGGCAGTAACACCAACGTAATCTGGGTACGTATCCATAAATGCCACCATTTGCGCCAATGCATCCCCTGTCACCATAGTGTCGGGGTTGAGCAACAAAACATAGCGCCCTAAAGCTGCTTCAATCCCAATGTTATTGCCACCGCAAAACCACTGATTGCGAGGCTGCTCTAATAAACGCACATTCGGAAAATGCTCCCGCACCATTACGGCACTGCCATCAACAGAGGCATTATCAACCACAATCACTTCAAATTGCAGACCGCTTTGTTTTTCAAGCGATGTCAAACAATCATGAAGTAAATCGCGCGTATTATAGTTAACAATTACAACCGAAAGCTCCATCAAGCGCTTCTCATTCTGTTATAATGCGTGTGTATCTCAACAACATTAAAAGGCAAATTCATGCTATCTGCACGATTTCGTTTTCTTCTGGCCACTATTATCATTATTTTTGCACACATTTCTGCCCATGCGCAGGCACAAACTTGCGAAGATGAGTGTGAGTACGATAGCATTTATGATGTTACCCCGCAGCCCCAACAACAGCCACCTAAAAACCTTATGCCAAGCGACCGCTGGCCTGTATTA